>DAIOGD010000130.1:0-3224 GCA_036745395.1 Candidatus Nanopelagicaceae bacterium
TTGTTCACTTTGCTGGCGCTTTGGGCTGGCGATAACGAACTAACTTCAAACTCTCGATGAAGAGTTTGAAGTTAGTTCGTTATCGCCAGCCCAAAGCGCCAGCAAAGTGAACAAAGTCAAAGTAATGCCGGCAGTCTTCTTGTAATCCGCGGCTGGGTTATATCCCTCGCTCTGATACTCGACTACTTTCACATTTGCATAATCCAAGGTAGTGCCATCTAAAAAGTAAGCGCGAACCGCGTAGTTTCCAACCGGATAATTGTTTGGAATTGATACTTGATAAGTGGTCCTATTAGTTTTCACATTTGAGCTCGTAAAAGTTAAGGTCTTGCCGGAGCCGATTAAATCCAAGTGACTAATGTTTGGTGAAATGGCGGTATCAATTTCAACGATTTGATACCGCCCACGCTCCCAAGTTAGTCCCGCTGGTGCTGCAAAAGCGGTGGAGATTGAGATAGGTCCAGCTATAAAGGCAAAAAGTGCTGCAAGAAAATAGAAGCTCTTACGCATTCCGATCGCGCCTAATTAAGCCGATGGCAAATACCAGGGTCATAAGGCCTGACCCTAGCAAAATAACTACTACCGGATTCAAATACCGCCCAATTGCAGGAATTTTAAATAGAACCACGCTATGAACATCTTTAATAGTTGGATGTCCTAAATCAGGTTCCGGGTTCGCGTCACCTTTAAAGGTAAAACCTTGTGTTGCATTTCCACCAATAATTCTGTGAGCCCAAGTGCTTACAGCTTTCCCCTGTAAATCCCGAGCAGAATAAAGTGCAACATCCCCTACATGTGGTTTCAACAAACTAGTTGATTCGGCGATAACTAAATCGCCTGGATTTATATGTGGCTTCATAGAACCCGTTAGCACTACCCGTGCCTCAAGTGCACCGGATACAAAGGCAAAAATTGTGGCAACCACAAGAGCGGTCCCAACCCAACCGAGAATTCGACGACCCAAACCAGGTTTGTTTTTTGCATGGGAGCCTTTGGTTTTCGCCTTTAACTCTTTCTTACTTAAAGCAACATCGCCCGTGTAGTTAGGGATTACCCGAACCTCATCCATGATGTGAAGCAGCGATGACATCATCTCGCCATCGGCATTTACGCTACGAATCAAAATCGACTTCGGGTGGCCCATTTTTGGCCGAACCCAGAGATCTATATGTAAATCTTCCCCAACATAAATTGGTTCTGCCTTAACTTCGGGGAGAGCTAAAGCGTGGGAAGGATTAACCTGATTAGTTAATTCCATGTCTCATTACTACTGAACTGCGATAGCGATTGTTGATAAGTTAGTCGCAGCAGTGTCAAAAGGAGAAAGTAATCCACTCGAATGAGATGCGCCCTGACCTGAATTTGCGGCGTAACCGTAGGTATAAAGTCCTGTCGAATTTGCAGCACCGATTGCCCAAGTTGCCGAACCAGAGACCGAACCAGTTGCATAAGCTAAGGAGAGCGTCTTTGTCGCACAAGTCGAAGATACTGTGCCCAAGTCCACGCTAAATGTTCCGGTGTAATAGGTTCCAGATGCCGCATTTAGGTATTGACCTGTTGAAATGGTGGCAATTCCACAAGGTGTGCTTACTTGAGCAGAACCTGCGCCCAGTGAAACAGCGTTCCCGCTGTTAATTGTTATTGCTGAAGATGCAAAAACACCTGCTCCCAGGAGCGAGGCACCAAAGAGCGCGGCAATTACGACCCACAGCTTCTTATTCTTCAACTTCTCTGGAACGGCCATTTTTACTCCTTAAAGTAAATTTCAATGGATTAAATGTAGGGTCTGCCACCGAGTTCCTAACCCAGTTGTTTGACCCCTATTTGTGTGTCCCCCAAAAACGGGGTAATTGCCAATTTCGGCTACTTTGAATTAGATACTTTCCCAATGAGATTCAGGCGATCTGGCTATCGGCCCCTGCCCTCATCTCGCTATTTCACAAATTCGTATTCGGGCCTGGGTAATAAAAGGTCCAAATTATTTAAAGTCAGATCGACCCAACAAGTTATCGCACTCGTTCTTGCCGCCGCATTGACCGCGTCGGGCGTGGCCGCTTCGGTCGCAATTACTTTGAGGGGAAATAACTCGACCCAAGATGGAGTGGTTTCACTTGGTGTGGGGCAAGCGGTTGCAAATTCATGCGATAACAACTCAACGACGAAAACAGACACCATTAGTCAGTACGTTGACGCCTACGCTGATTTCACCTTGCAACAACTGAACGTTTACAACGTCGATCCAAACTGTGGCGGAAAACTTATGAACTTGGTTGTACGAATGAATCCAAGTGGTAACGACATTAACTTGACCTGTTCCCTACCCGCATCGAACGCAATAGCCGGGTTAACAACAAGCCAATACAACCAAGCAACCTTCATCTTCACTACTTCGAGCACATACACAACATCAGCAGTTGGTCAGTACTTCTGTGGTGGCTCAGGAAATCTAATTTCTAATCCCAAATACATGGCATCGATTGCCGCTACCGCTGTACAAATCCAGTAGTTCTACTTTGAATTTGTAATTATTCCGAGTCGCAAACCTTGATGGACAAGAATCGATTGCATTATTGAGTCTTTGCTTCTGACTGCATACTCTGCAGCAATCCGTACTATTTCTTGACGGCCAGGAGCTAAATCTAGAAGTTCATAAACGTGTGGCTTTGCATTTACATAGTCAGCTCTTTGAATGTATCCAATTGCTAATAATTCTTGTGCCGCAATACATCGTGGATTACTTCTAACCGCTGTCGCTGCGATGACCATAGGATCAGTTCCAGAATCGGTTGCTAGCGCCATCTGAGCATTGAAATTTATGTTGCAAGCAAGCCAAGGCGAATATGAGTAGCTAACCTTTTCCTTAAACGTTGCCCGATCTTGTTGAACCATGAACTTAAGACTCGCCCAAGTAAATTCGACCCCGGTAAATATAACAACCAAAATCATTACAGCCGGAACTATTTTTGAAAGAGGTGGAAGTTCGATTCCATCGCTTACCAGCGCCGCTTGTCCAATTACGTACCCAGCTAAAGCCCAGAAGGCGAACTTGTTTGGCAAAGTTATAGGACTAATTAGTGAGTTGGTTAGGTAAACAAAGAAGAAAAGGGCAAAAATTGCATATCGACGTCGAAGTTCTGGATTAGCTTCGACAAGAACAATTAGTGATCGGATCAATGCAACTATCAAAACAATAATCGCGATGATTGCAAAAATCCCAAGCGTGG
>DAIOGD010000131.1:0-3216 GCA_036745395.1 Candidatus Nanopelagicaceae bacterium
AGCTGAAAGACTTAAGCGAAAAGAATTAAAACGTTCACTGTCAAAATTAAAGAGAAAATAAAAGGAGAGAAAAATGGCCGTAGTGAGCATAAACGTGGAACTGATTACCGAAATTCCATTAACAATAAACGAGGCTGATTTGCAGGGTGGCTCGTCTTATATTGATCTTGTTACAGACGCTGCGACTGCATTTATGGAGAATAACGATCTAAACCAACTTGATTTCCAAGTCAAGGTTGTTGGGGATGTAATAGCTGCTGAGTAGCGCTGGCAATTCCCCACTATGTTCGATTTTTTAAGCAATAGGTAACCTAGTAGGCTTACGTTCTCGTTCAAATGCCACTACGCCCCCGTAGTCCAATGGCAGAGACAGAGGACTTAAAATCCTTCCAGTGTCGGTTCGAGTCCGACCGGGGGCACCAATAAATTTTAAGTAGTTGAGCGAATTGAGGTCAATATTAATAGGCTTGTTGGATTCATCAAGGCCACTCATTTTGGTCCAACATTTTTGGTGGTTAGTGTTTCGTTTATCTTGTCCCTAACTCAAAATTCAATATTGGGATCATTTGAGGTTGCGCTGGCTATTTTTTCTGGTCAGTGTGTTATTGGATGGAGTAATGATTTAATCGATTATCAGCTTGATCTTGAATCCAAGCGATTAAAAAAACCATTGGTAATCGACATTGTCACTCCTAAGGATTTGAAGTTAGCCATTTGTTTTGCCCTACCAATGGCAATATTCCTATCCTTTGTGGGTCCACTCGGAATTAAGGGAACCGCTATTCATGCTGCGGGATTGCTTAGTGCCACGTGCTACAACTTTAAATTGAAGCGGACTCGATACTCGGTACTTCCCTACATATTCTCTTTTGGCGCGATGCCATGGGCCATTTTTTTAGGCGTCGGAAAGCGACCAGTGATTTGGCTAACCTTAGGATTCGTTGCCTTTTCATCAGCATTTCATTTTCTAAATGTCATCAAAGATTTGAATTGGGACATATCACAAGGAGTCCTGGGCTTACCTCAATTATCAGGTAAGCGAGGATCCATTTTCATTGCAACCATTTTGATTTCAGCTGGGATTATCTTTGCAATTATTTTGATTAGACAGGGAAGATTAACCGACTAAACTTTAATACATGAAGAAGCCCGTAGATAGTTCAGTCCCATTGCATCCACTTCTCAACGAGCGTTGGAGCCCACGTGCTTTCGACTCTAGTTCGGCGATAAGCGATGAAGACTTTAAAGCGGTACTTGAAGCAGGGCGCTGGGCACCATCTGCCTTTAATGCACAACCTTGGAGATATGTCGTTGCAAAGCGCGGGGATGCTAACTTCGAAAAGATGGCAAAGACTTTCTCGGGATTTAATGCAATGTGGGCACCAAATGCTGCGGCATTTATCTTGGTGGCTGCTGTAACTACAAGCGCTGATGGCTCCTTGAATCCAACTGCTGAATACGATGCTGGATTATCTGCCGCCTATATGACATTTGAGGCTACACATCGAGGTTTTGCAATCCACCAGATTGCTGGCTTTGATAACGACCAAATTAAGAGAGAGTTTGAGATTCCTGAAAATGTATCTCCAAAGGCAATTTTAATTATTGGTAAGCAAGCCCCTGTGGAATCGTTAACGGATGCAACACTCGTTGAGCGCGAAAAGGCACCACGTGTGCGCTTACCGCTAAGCGAAATTATTATTGCTGGAGATCAATAATTTAAATTTTGTTTGCCAGACGTTTACCTACGACCCAGCCACATTGTGGCTTTCTTCTGTCATTCTTTTCTTACTTCCCTGAGTGATTTTGCCTGTTCACGAAAGGGGGTCAACTATGCAACAGGTAATGGATCTTCCAGAGTGCATTTTCTGCCACTCTACCGAACTAGAACTTTTCTACAGCAAGGCAAGTGGAATGATGGTTCAATGTGATGAATGTGGTTATTCATCTACAGCGACCAACGAACACCTTGCAGCTGAAACAATTACTCTCCTTGCTGGATGAGTGGTTACCCAATTACTTTTTTAACGCTAGATTTCCTTCATGATTGTTGATGTCGCGCTTTACCAAGAAGGAAAACGAGTTGAAGCGTCCTCTGATATTTCTGATTTAGTAGACCGCGCACGAAGTGAAGGCGATTTTGTTTGGCTGGGTTTAGCCGAACCAACGCAAAGCGAATTCGACATGGTTGTTGGTGAATTATCCTTTCACCCACTTGCCGTCGAAGATGCCGTTAATGCAAAGCAACGCCCCAAAATAGAAGATTATGAAGGCCTTACATTCTTCGTAATTAAGACCGTATTTTTTGACCAAAGAGAGCAAGAAATTTCTACTGGGGAATTGATGTGTTTTATCTCCGACCATTTCATTGTGATTGTTAGGCATGGTGAAGGGCATCCACTTGCCACCGTGCGGCATGACCTTGAGTTGAAGCCAGAGCTATTGAAGCTCGGGCCATTTGCGGTGCTTCATGCGGTTGCGGACCGAATTATTGATGGCTATACCGCCATTGCAACTTCTCTTGAACAAGAGGTTGTGTCTGTTGAAAATAAAGTTTTCAATGGCAAGCGACAAACATTTTCGCAAGAGATCTATTTCTTAAAACGTGAAATTATTGAATTTAAACATGCGATTGAACCTTTGATAGCTCCAATTACAAAGTTGTCTGGCGATTTGATGGGTCAAGTCCCGGAACAAATAAAGCCGTTCTTTCGCGATACCTACGACCACCTATTGCAAGCGTGCGAACAAGCGAATGGCCTTGATTCATTAATTACCTCAGTCCTCCAGGCCGATCTGGCACATATTCAAGTCCAACAAAATATTGATGTGAGAAGGATTTCTGCTTGGGTTGCTTTGGCATCAGGTCCAACTATGTTGGCAGGAATTTATGGAATGAATTTATGGAATGAATTTTCACCATATGCCTGAGTTGAGTACGAAGTATGGCTACTACGTTGTAATCGGCGTAATGCTTGGGCTAACTGCCTTTTTATTCCGTAAATTCAAGAAATCGGATTGGCTCTAAACCAAGCTGCCTCTCAATTCAAATGAATTAGCAACCCGCTCAACAGCAACGATGAAAGCTGCGGTTCGAAGATCTACCTTGTATTTCTTGGAAACCTTGTGGGTTTGGCCAAAGGCCTTTTCCATGCGACTATCCAGTTCACGACGGAATTTATCAATCGGCCAACTGAACTCTTGAATGTTTTGAGT
>DAIOGD010000132.1:0-3207 GCA_036745395.1 Candidatus Nanopelagicaceae bacterium
TGGTGCACCGGCACCTTGTGGACGTGCTGCAAAACCTGGACGTACTGAACCTGGACGTGCACCAGACATTGGTGGACGTTCTCCCGGTCTGATTGGACGAGCTGCTGCTGGTCTTGGCATTGGTGGTCGCGGAATTGCACCACCGGCACTAAATGGATTGTTACCTGCGCGTGGTGGGCGCGGCATACTTGAGGAAGTTGTTGGAGATGATGGTGTTGAAGTAGACGCAGAAGTTGGAGAAGTTGGAGAAGCGGGAACAACTGGAGCTTGTGGCGTTGCAACAGATGATTCGGCAATCTCTTCTTTAATAAACTGCGCTTCTTGCGCCTTTGCTAACTGCTCACGAGTTCCTTCTGGAAGTTGCGCGAGAGCCGCATCAATCTCTTCTTGGGTTGGGGCAGCTGTTTTCTTAGCAGCGGTCTTTTTAGCTGCTGCTTTCTTAGCTGGCTTTGGCGCGGCTTCAACCGGTTTCATATCCGGGAATTTGTCCATCAACTTACGCACTACGGGCGCTTCAACTGTTGATGATGCCGAGCGCACGAACTCGCCGACTTCTTGTAACTTGGCTAGGAGTTCTTTACTCTCTAAACCTAATTCTTTTGCTAACTCGTAAACGCGGACCTTTGCCACAGTTGCCTTCCTGTCTTGCTCTTGGAGGCCCCACGTTTAGTGTTGGAGCCTAAATCAATGCCTTACTCATGAGCGCGCGGTGCTCATGATTACTTAGTTGCCTTAAGAAACATTACGTTTGCTCCCTATAAATAAATTAAGCCCGTTGCCTAATTTAAAGCTATGAACTTCTCTAACATCTCTGTCGAGAGGTTCAAATCGCTGCGAAATGCGCGGTTAAATGAGCGACGATTCTTTGCCACATCCAAGCAATTTGGATGTAACCAAGCTCCGCGACCACCTTTGCGACGATCTGGATCTGGAATTACCTGACCTTCGATCATTACAACCCTCAGTAGTTCTCGCCAATTTGTCGCTTTGCGACATGCAATGCAACTCCGGATCGGAATCGCCATAAACATATCCCTCACTTACAAACTGATAGGAGAACCTTACCTGCACTTTTCGGCAGAGGGTAATCACCCGCTTTTTATGCGGGATTTTCACCTTCGGAATTAGCCAAATCATTGGCTTCTTGCTCATCTGGTTCTACCGGTGGTTTCGGTTTCAAGATTCGCTCCACCGGATTATCTGGATGGATATCAATTCGCCAGCCAGTTAATCGAGCAGCCAAGCGAGCATTCTGCCCATCCTTGCCAATCGCAAGCGAGAGTTGGTAATCCGGGACGATAACTTTTGAAGATTTGCTTTCAAGATCTACTACTTCACAACTACTTACCTTTGCTGGTGCTAAAGCATTTGCAACGTAGACCGCTGGATTCTCAGAGAAATCCACAATATCGATCTTCTCGCCATTTAATTCATCGCTAACTGCTTTCGAGCGCGCACCACTTGGGCCGATGAGTGCGCCTTTAGGACTTACGCCAGCACGATGGGATCGAACAGAAACCTTGGTTCGGAAACCAGCTTCTCTTGCAACGCCAACTATTTCAACGATTCGCTCTTTCAATTCCGGAACTTCTAACATAAATAATTGCTTTACCAGTAATGGATGGGAACGAGAAAGCACCACTTCTGGACCCTTTAAACCTTGCTTCACTTCAATCACGAAACACTTAATTCGGTCACCATGGTTATATGTTTCGCCAACTACTTGTTCGGTTGGTGGAATCTTTCCTTCAACTTTTCCAAGGTCTACATAAACTATTGATGGGTCCCGCCCTTGTTGAATCATGCCGGTAATGACATCTCCAACATTTGCCGAAAACTCTTCAACGATTCCGGCATCATTTTGGGCGCGCATCCGCTGCTTGATCTCTTTGCGAACAATCGATTGCACAACTCGGTCAAAGCCTTCAGGTTCATCAACGATGGTTTCGGTATAAATACCCGCCTCATCAAAGAGCGGAACTTGGATCGCAATCTCACCGGTATCGCGATTTAAAACGGCGCGACCTTGCGGCTTTGCTTCCGGCAATTCTCGGTAACCTTCGGTGACAGCATTCTCAATAAAGCTAATCATCTTCTCGAGCGGAATTTGACGAGCCATAGTTAGCGCAATTAACGCTTCGACATCTACGCTCATTTGAATTCGATTTCGATTGTTGCCTTCTTGATGTCGGCAAAGTTTATTTTTGATTCATCTATTTGGACATCGGAATCGGTTGACTCCCCAATTCGGCCATTGACTTTGGATTCGTCATTCAGAGTTATATTTATTAGGCGACCGACGTTTTTGCGCCAATGTCTTGGCAAGGTAAGCGGGCGATCAACACCTGGTGAAGTTACTTCCAAAGTAAAAGGAAGGTCTCCGATCTCGCTCAAATTCTCTACAACCTCAGATAATGATTTAGTGACAGCTGTTACTTCATCGAGGGTTAAATGCTTTTCGCTATCTACGACTACCGTCAAAATTCTATGTTTTCCAGCGGAGGTGATTGTTAAATCCTCAAGGAAATTACCGGATGCTTCAATGATCGGCGCAAGTGCGGCTGCGATCTTCTCTTTCTGGGCCATACCTTCTCTTCTCTATTAAGTTGTTATTAAGTTGTCGTGTTCTTACTTATTCAGGCTTACTACCCAATCATAACCCACTTTGGCAATCAAAATTGTCGTGACGAATAAAAATACCTTTCGAACCAATGGTGATCCGCCGCGGATAGCCAGTTGTGAACCAATAAGTGCGCCACTCACATTTGCGATCGCAAGTACTAGTCCAAGTCGCCACCAAATATGCCCGGTTATCTGAAAAGAGAGAATCGCACCAAAGTTGGTCGCGATATTTACCAATTTAGCCGTGGCCGATGCCTTGAGGAAGGCGTAGCCGACAACACCAACGAGCAGGAATACTAGAAATGTTCCGGTGCCGGGTCCGAAAATTCCATCATAGAAACCAATGGTCAAACCCATTGCGGCCACAATTAAATGCCGTCGCTTCTCGGTAAATTTTAAATTCTCATTCATGCCCAGATGGGGTTTCTTCCAGGTATAGATCGCAACCGCTGTTAGTAGAACAATTATCAGTGGGCGAAAGACATCTTTCGGAAATGATGCGGCAAGTCTGGCGCCAGCAACGGATCCAACAAAGGCGGGTCCGGCCATGTAGCAAGTGAGACGAAGGTCTGGTTTTACTTTTCT
>DAIOGD010000133.1:0-3158 GCA_036745395.1 Candidatus Nanopelagicaceae bacterium
GGAGATCAATTGGGGCGCCAAGTTCATCGGCGAGCATTGAAAGAATTCGCACATCGCTTCGGGTTAGCGCGTCGGCAATCGCTTTATCAAAGGCACGTGGCTTACCTTCCCAATCAAGGAAAGTTCCGCTCTTCTCAACGACAGCAGCAACGGGCAGAACTACATCTGCAATTGCAGTTACTGAAGAGTGTGAAATTTCGAGAGATACCAGAAATGTATTTAGAAGTTTGGAAAGTGCGTCTACTGAAATATCCATCGGATCAACGCCACCCACCAAAACAGCGTCAAGGGAAGTTGTATCGTTTGAATCCGCGTTTAGGGCATTCAAAATTTCGGATGTCGAGCGACCAACATTTGTTGGTAGTGAATCAACCGACCAAGCGGTTTGCATATCAACGCGAGCAGTTGCATCAGTAATTGGGCGACCACCAGGTAGTAAGTTTGCAATCGCACCAGCTTCGATTGCTCCACGTTCTCCTGCTCGGCGTGGAATCCAAGCTAGCTTTGCATTATTCATATTTGCTAAATCAACCGCGGCTGATAGTGCGCCTGGAGTTTCGGCTAAACGTTCGCCAACAATAACAACGCTCTTATCGGTTAAACCCGAGATATCGGATATCTGGTTTACCAACTTGGCCTTCAACTTCTTTGAACCACGGCTTTGGAAAGCGGCGTCGGAAATAACTGGAAGTCCACGTTTTCTAACTTGCTTGTAGATGCGAAGGAAAACGATTGGCGATTCATCTTCTGGTTCGAAACCAAGAAGAACAACTTGATCTGCCTTATCAATATCTTTATAGGTAGTAGCCAGGTTTGCTACAACTCCGGCGATAAAGGAAGCTTCTTCGGCAGAATGTGGGCGAGCGCGGAAATCAATATCGTTTGTTCCGAGTGCGACGCGAGCGAACTTTGCATATCCGTAAGCATCTTCCAAAGTCGCGCGGCCACCAACTAGAACACCAACGCGCTTACCTTTTAAGCCGGCAGCTGCGGCGGCAATTGCTTCTGGCCAAGAGGCATCATGTAATTCACCATCGGCACCACGAACCATTGGGTTTGTAACGCGCTCTCTCGCGGTCAAATATTTAAATGCCCAACGACCCTTATCGCAGTTCCACTCTTCGTTGACTGAGGAGTCATCTCCAGCAAGGCGACGCAAGGTCTTGCCGCGACGAATATCGGTACGCATATCGCAACCCGATGCGCAGTGCTCGCAAGCAGAGTTCTTTGAAACCAAATCGAAAGGACGTGAACGGAAACGATAAGAAGCTCCAGTTAACGCACCTACTGGGCAAATTTGAACGGTATTGCCTGAGTAATAAGAGGTAAAGGGATCCTTTTCGTAGATTCCTACTTGTTGAAGCGCGCCGCGGTCATTCAAAGTAATAAATGGATCGCCTGCGATTTCTTCCGAGAAACGTGTGCATCGGGCGCAAAGAACACAGCGTTCCCGGTCTAGTAATACCTGTGAAGAGATTGGAACTGGCTTTTCAAATGTGCGCTTTACGCCTTCAAATCTAGATTCTGGTCGACCATTGCTCATCGCTTGGTTTTGTAGTGGACATTCCCCACCTTTGTCACAAACTGGGCAATCAAGTGGGTGGTTGATCAAAAGCAATTCCATGATTCCCTTTTGCGCCTTGTCAGCAACAGGAGAAGTCAATTGAGTTTTTACGATCATATTTGGTTCTACTGGAATGGTGCAAGAAGCTTGTGGCTTTGGAAATGCGCGACCATTGATTTCGATATCAACTAGGCATTGACGGCAGGCACCAGCTGGTGAAAGAAGTGGGTGGTCGCAGAAACGCGGGATTTGAATTCCGAGTTTTTCAGCTGCACGAATAACCAAAGTTCCCTTTGGAACTGTTACTTCAAAACCGTCAATTACAACGGTAATCATTTCAACTTCGGTCAATTGCTCTGGTGTCATTACGCACCTGCCTTTGAAGAAGCAAAGATTGTTGACGCAATTGGATCAAATGGGCAACCACCATTTCGTTGGTGGGCTAAATATTCATCGCGGAAATGTTTAATTGAAGAGATGATCGGTGCCACCGCTCCATCTGCAAGTGCGCAAAAGGAACGACCAGCAATATTGTCACAAAGATCAAGCAACTTGGTTAAATCTTCTTCGGTTCCCTTACCTGCTTCTAAATCATGAAGCATTTGTACTAACCACCAAGTGCCTTCGCGGCATGGGGTGCACTTTCCGCAAGATTCATGCTTATAGAACTCAGTCCAACGAAGTGCAGCGCGAACCACACAAGTTGTTTCATCAAAAATTTGAAGTGCTTTTGTTCCGAGCATCGAACCGGCACCAGCTACACCTTCGTAATCCAACGGAATATCCAGATGTTCTGCAGTGAACATCGGAGTTGATGAACCACCAGGTGTCCAAAACTTGAGTTGATGGCCTTCTCGAATTCCGCCGGCTAGTTCCAAAATTTCGCGAAGAGTAATTCCAAGTGGTGCTTCAAATTGTCCTGGATTCTTTACATGGCCAGATAATGAGTAAAGGGTGAAGCCCTTGCTCTTTTCAGTTCCCATTGCTTGGAACCATTCGATTCCATTATTAATAATCGCCGGGACCGATGCAATTGATTCAACGTTATTTACAACGGTTGGCTTTGCATAGAGTCCAGCAATGGCTGGGAATGGTGGGCGAAGTCTTGGTTGCCCACGGAAACCTTCAAGTGAATCAAGGAGCGCAGTCTCTTCACCGCAAATATAAGCACCAGCTCCAGCGTGAAGTGTTAATTCTAAATCAAATCCCTTACCACCGATGTTCTTGCCAAGATGTCCAGCTTTGTATGCATCTTCAATAGCTTGTTGAACGCGACGATAAACGTGAACAATTTCGCCACGTAGATAAATAAAGGCGTGGTTAGCACGAATTGCGTAAGAGGCAATGATGATTCCTTCAATCAAAACGTGTGGGTTAGCCAAAAGCAACGGCGTATCTTTGCAAGTGCCTGGTTCGGATTCATCGGCGTTAACCACTAAATAATGTTCTTTATTATCACCTTGCGGAATGAATCCCCACTTATTTCCGGTTGGGAAACCTGCCCCACCGCGACCGCGAAGTCCAGAATCTTTAATCATCTGGATGACATCATCTGGTTGCATTGAAAGAGCTTTTGTTGAAGCTTTATATCCAC
>DAIOGD010000134.1:0-3043 GCA_036745395.1 Candidatus Nanopelagicaceae bacterium
AATCAATCCCATACCCAAGTTGGAACCTGGGCTTTGGAAGCTGAGCGGGTTGCAGCAAAACGAGCACGTTTACTTTTTGAGACCGATCACAAATCAATTCCAAATGAGTTGGGGTTCTTGAACAATGCAGTCCATATGAATAAGGGTTGTTATCCAGGGCAAGAGACCGTGGCAAAGGTATTTAACTTAGGTCAACCACCACGTCGCTTGGCGCTATTGCATTTGGATGGATCAGTAATCGATTTGCCGGTAACCGGTGACAAAGTGATGATGGGTGAAAAAGAAGTCGGTTACATCGGCAGCGTTGCGCGCCATTATGAACTTGGACCAATTGCTTTAGCCGTATTACGTCGCACCACCCCAGAAGATGCCGAGCTAACAGCCGCAGGTGTGCCAGCAAAGCAATAAATTTTTTTTTAGTTGCTCACTCCCCATATGTGATAATTCCCAAGTGAAGAAGTTTTTACGCCTCGCTTTAGTTGTGGCAGTGACGTCTTCTATTTTTAGCTCAATAGCGCCTGCTAAGGCCACTTCAAATACCCCCTATTTTAATTTGGATGCTTCGAGTTCGTCTGGAATCACCTTGAGCGGTAGCTCCGTAACGGGAATTACAGAACTTGGAAATAGTTTTACTGGAACGCCAAGCAGCCTTACATTTGATAATTCCACTCAATCGTTTGTATTCAGCAATTCGAGTATTAACTTTGGAACAAGCGTTAAACCCGACTTAACAAATGGAATCTCAATTCAGTTTGTTGCGAAGATAAGCAATAACTGGACAAGTGGAAGTTATCCAAGACTATTTGATATTGGAGACTCTTTCGGCGGGAATGATTTATCAGTTCAAATCGATACATCCGGCAATTTAGTTTTCTATATGTGGAAATCAGGAGTTTCGGGAAGCTATATATGCACTACAAGCGCGTCACCGATTGATACCTCAAATTTTGTAATGTATTCATTCAATATAGGATCAAATGGTGCCTGCACGATCTCAGTAAACGGTAGTTCGGTAACTTCAACAAATAACAATTCTACTTATTCATATTCAACTCGAGTTTTCAGCACCACGAATAGCACATGGTATTCAAGGGTTGGTGCGTTTATTACAAACGGAGCCCAAAGTTACCTTGCGGGAAATCTAAGGAACTTAGTTATCTCAGCTGGATCCAGCTCTCCAAATACCGTGACTTTTGTTCCCAATGGGGGATCCGGATACACGGCATCGCAAACAAATGTGGCAAGTGCAGCACTTAATGCAAATCAGTTCACAAAATCTGGTGGCGTTTTTAATGGGTGGAATACCAAGTCAGATGGAACAGGAACGTCCTATTCAGATCGTGCCTCTTTTGCATTCTCTAGTTCGATAATTCTTTATGCTCAGTGGTCTTCAAATGTAACGGTTACTCCAACAATCTCATCAGGGACCTATGTAACAGGTACTTCGGTTCCAACAGTTAGCTACTCAGCATCGCCAGTAATTACTTTTACTTCAAATCCAACTTGTTCAATTTATGCCGTAAGTGATTTAAGTTATTTATCGCCAGTAACGTTAAATGGAAGTACGCCAACAGGAAACTATGTGGCTCACTGCGTTGGTGGTGTGGCATCCGGATATACCGTTCTTTATGGATCTGATGCTTCGCTTACAGTTTCTGCACTTGTGATGGTTTTATCTTCTCCGACGGGTAATAAGAAATTATCAAACACAAATTTACAGTTAACTTTAAATACTTCTGGAGTTTTCACTTTTTATGAGTCAGGCATTCCAATTGCACACTGCATAGGCATAAGTGGATCTTCACCTAACTTAGTCTGCGGCTGGAAACCCCGACGGACCGGTGGTGTTGCGCTTTGGGTCCGAGGGACAATAAATGGCTCGGCATTTACTTCCAACATTGTGTACACCGGTGTCGGAAACAGAACTACCCCTCGTTGATTGACCATTATCGCCATTTCGCAATAGCCGTTACCCTTGACTCATGGAGAAGGCGACCAGTGTCATGTTGGTTGGCTTCACCCTTTTGTTTGGGTTAGCTGCGCTCTTCTTTGGAATTCGTGGCGCGATTAAGACTTGGCGAGAAGAGGAATAAGAAGTGGCTTTTAATATCCCCGAAGGGCTACACGAAGATCTTTATCCACTCGCGTGGTTAGTCGGAACCTGGCGCGGTAAGGGCCATGGTGAGTATCCAGGTGTGGCGCCATTTCAATTCGCGCAAGAGGTTTCCTTTAATCACGATGGACGCAATTTCTTAAATTACTTCTCGCGTTCTTGGATTATCGATGACAACAACGAAATTATTAAGCCAGCTGCATCGGAAGTTGGGTATTGGAGACCAAAAGAGAACAAGGTTCTAGAAGTTGTTTTGGCGCACTCGACTGGGATTACGGAAGGTTGGCTTGGAGTTTATGACGGGCCAAAGATTCAATTGGCGATGGATCAAGGTTATTCAACTCCAACGGCGAAGATCGTTACCGGTGGATCTCGTCTTTATGGATTAGTCGAAGGCGAATTGTTCTTTGCATATGACATGGCGGCCGAGGGGCAAACTCTCCAGGCCCACATTTGGTCGTCTTTAGAACGACAGAGCGAAGGTGCGTAAATGAGTAACGATTTTCGTGGTGAAGTTTTAGCCGAGATTGTTCGAAACGGATTAGTTGAATCGATTCACACCGGGCATTTAGTGATGCTCAATTCCAATGGAAGTGTTTTTAAATCAAAGGGATCGGTTGATATGCCGATCTTCCCAAGATCTTCAGTTAAGTGCATGCAGGCATCTGCGATGTTGCGTGCGGGACTCAAGGTTGATGATCGTCACCTAGCTTTGGTGCAAGCATCGCACTCGGGATCAAAGATGCACCAAGATGCAGTTTTGGAAATTTTGCATGCAGTTGGTTTATCAGAATCTGATTTACAAAATGCTACTGATAAGCCACTTGGCGAAATTGAACGCGCGCATTGGGGCGATAAGCCAGCGACTCGCTTGGCGATGAACTGTTCTGGAAAACATGCTGGAATGCTTGCTACTTGTGTGGCTAATGG
>DAIOGD010000135.1:0-2979 GCA_036745395.1 Candidatus Nanopelagicaceae bacterium
ATATTCGGGCGGTTGGTACGAACTGGATATGCGGTCTGTGTGGCTGCGCTCATGGCGCTGATTATTCCCGATTTCTGCCTTTCCGCCGATTCCCAAGGGCCTTGCCGCCATGGTCTCTTGGGTGAAACTGATCACGCGGAATTAGCTGATTTTTTACTAGTCGGATGGGGTCGGTGGATCGCTAGACTGTAGGCATGAGCCAAGGGCAAAGATTGAAAATTGCGGTCTATTCAGATGATCAAACCGTCCGGGCCTCTGTTGTTTCAGCCCTCGGAAATCGCGTTTCAAAAGAGCTTCCAGAACACGAGATTCTTGAGTTTGCCACGGCACCCGCGCTTCGACTTTATGTTGATGAAAAGCGCCCAGTCGATCTCTTCATTCTCGATGGTGAGGCAGTCCCAGAGGGTGGTCTGGGTGTTGCAAGACAGCTCAAGGATGAAGTTTTCAACTGCCCGCCGATCCTGGCAATAACTGGTCGAGTTCAAGATAACTGGCTTGCTTCCTGGTCTCGAGCAGATGACGTAGTTCTACATCCAATTGACCCATTCACTTTGGGTGCAAAAGTAAGCGATCTGCTTGCTACGCGAACAAATAATTCTGCGGCTGTTTAATTAATGGCAGATACCTGGCAACATCTCTTTTCTCATCTAAACGAAAAGCGCGACTTAACCCCAGACTTAACTTCCTTCGTCATGACCGAAATTCTTGAAGGTCGGGCCGATGAAGAAAATATTAAGAATTTTCTACTGCTACTAAAGGAAAAAGGCGAAAGCTCAACCGACATCTCTTTAATGGTTGAAATGCTTTATAAATACGCACTTCCGATCTCGATTAGTGAGCGCGCGGTTGACCCAGTTGGAACCGGTGGGGATGGCAAGAACACCGTAAATATCTCTACATCTGCGGCAATCGTCACAACCGCTGCTGGAGCTCGAGTTGTAAAGCACGGATCAATTGCCGCTTCGTCTAAGTCAGGTTCGGCCGATGTACTTGCTGCGCTTGGAATTGCTACTGACCTAACTGGTCCAGAAGTTGAGAAATCTGTTTATAAATATGGAATCGGTTTTATGAAAGCAACCACTTTCCATTCCGCACTTCGCCATGCTGCCCCAGCGCGAAGAGCACTCGGAGTTCCAACGGTTTTCAATATTCTCGGGCCGCTTGCGAATCCAGCAAAACCACAGGTAATTGCCCTTGGTGTTGCGCCTAAAGTGAAGTTACCGATCATGGCCCAAGTCATTGCTGATCGAGGCGGTGAAGGGTTTGCCTTCCGTGGCGACGATGGAATTGATGAATTAACGCTTTCAACAACCTCGACCGTAATTCAGATCTACAACGGTCAAACTCAAGTATTTAGTTTCGATCCGAGCGATATTGGGATTTCTCGTGCGCCTTTAACCGATTTAGTTGGTGGCACTCCTGATGTTAATGCTCGAATAATTCGAGAAGTTTTTGAAGGAAAGAAGGGGCCAATTCGTGATGCAATTGCGCTAAATGCCGCAATTGCGATTGCTGCGTTTAAAGCTGATTTCAATATTGGCATAACACAACAGATTGCTAATGGCTATGTCCTTGCTCAACAAGCAATTGATTCCGGGAAAGCGGCGGAGTTGCTGGAAAATTGGTCTGCGTATACCCAGGAAATTTCACCAGCCAACGCCGGCACGGCGAATAATTAAGTCAAAAACGCGGGCGCTTATTTTCAGGTAATCGCTTCATGAAGGTAAGTAGATCTTGGCTCGTAAATACTTCAAATCCAGCTAAGCGTTCAATAAGTCGATGCAGGACGTCTACCGTGGTTCGAACATCGTCGAGCGCTCGATGAGTGGGTGGCGTCGGCGTATTGAAGAATTCTGAGAGCGTAGACAATTTAAAATTTAAGATTTCTGAACGTTCGATCACTAATCTTGCCAAGCGAACTGTGTCGATTATTTGATGGCCCGGCCATACCAACTTTGATTTAGTTGCCGCGGCTTTTAAGAAGCCAATATCAAATGGCGAATTGTGAGCAACCAAAATAATCTCATCAACATCGCCTAGAAACTCAAAGAATTCGGGTAGTACTTCTTCAATTCGTGGGGCATCGTGCAACATCAAGTCGGTGATTCCGGTCAATTCCGTTATGTAATCTGGCAAAGCAATGCCTGGATTAATAAAGGTTGAATATTCGTCAATCACCTTGCCGCCTTGAATCTTTGCGGCTCCGATCTCGGTTATCCCATTGCCATCCTTTGGTGAAGCTCCCGTCGTTTCTAAATCAAGAACAACGAAAGTTGTTTCATGTAGGGGAGTGCCGATACTTTCAAATCCGGGTTGCCAATTATCGGCAGGTGGATTTGGGAAATTGTTTTTCATGAGTGGACCGTACTGGGATCGAACCAGTGACCCCCACAATGTCAATGTGGTGCTCTACCGCTGAGCCAACGATCCTTGCTTTAAATCGGTAAAGGAATATTACCTTTTACTGTCCAGCCCGTCCAAAATCGTCTTCAATGCGCTCAATATCGTCCTCGCCGAAGTAGCTGCCCGTCTGAACTTCGACAAAGATTATTTCTTGCGTTCCCGTGTTGTGAATTCGATGCAAAGTTCCGATATCGAATTGAACGCTTTCACCGGCGCTAATTTTCTTGATTACGCCATCAATCGTTACTTCGCCTGATCCTTTAACGATGAACCAATGCTCAGCTCGGAACTTGTGGCGCTGATAGGAAAGTCTTGCCCCTGGATTTACCCAGATGCATTTAACTTTATGAGTCGAACTTTCTTGGAGAACTTCGTAGCGACCCCATGGTCGTTCTGACTTCTCTAGTTCACTCATTTGCTATTCCTATCAAACTTATTTATTGCCTCTGATTAAGTTCCTAATTTTTCTTTTCTTAATTATGTTCTTAATTATCTTCTTAATTATGTCCTTATATTGAATTATGGAGGTCGGAACGGGATTTGAACCCGTGTAGCAGGATTTGCAGTCCTGAGCCT
>DAIOGD010000136.1:0-2910 GCA_036745395.1 Candidatus Nanopelagicaceae bacterium
TTTCAGAGCAGAATACGAACATCAAATAAGGGAGTTTCACGTGCCAGATAGTTTTAAGCCAGGCCTTGAAGGCGTTATTGCATTTGAATCACTAATTGCCGAGCCTGATAAAGAAGGTAGCGCCCTTCGCTACCGCGGCGTTGATATTGAAGATTTAGTTGGCAAGGTTTCATTCGGAAACGTTTGGGGCCTACTTGTTGATGATGAATTTAATCCAGGTCTGCCGCCCGCAGAACCATTCCCAATCCCAATTCACTCTGGTGATGTGCGAGTCGATGTGCAATCTGCGATTGCAATGTTGGCACCGGTTTGGGGACTTAAGCCACTTTTGGATACCTCTGATGAAGAAGCGCGCAATCAATTAGCTCGCGTATCAGTAATGGTTATGTCTTATGTTGCTCAAGCTGCGCGCGGAACTGCGCCGGCGGTACCACAAGTCGAAGTTGATAAGGCTCACACTGTTGTTGAACGAATGATGATTCGTTGGCGAGGAGAACCGGATCCAAAGCATGTTCGCGCCGTCGATGCTTACTTTGTTTCTGCCGCAGAACATGGAATGAATGCCTCAACATTTACCTCTCGCGTTATTGCGTCTACTGGTGCAGATGTTGCTGCATCAATTTCTGGTGCCATTGGTGCGATGTCGGGCCCACTTCATGGTGGTGCACCATCGCGCGTACTTGGCATGATCGCTGATGTTGAGAAGTCAGGAAATGCCGAAACTTATGTAAAAGAAATTTTAGATAAGGGCGATCGTTTGATGGGCTTTGGTCATCGCGTTTATCGCGCCGAAGATCCACGAGCACGTACCCTTCGTCGAATTGCAAAAGAACTTGGAGCACCTCGCTACGAAGTTGCAGTCGCACTTGAGAAGGCAGCACTTGCCGAACTTAAGTCACGTCAACCTGACCGCGTGTTAGAAACAAACGTTGAATTTTGGGCGGCGATCGTTCTGGATTATGCAGAGGTTCCAGCGCACCTATTCACATCGATGTTTACCGCAGCTCGCACCGCGGGTTGGTCAGCACATATCCTCGAGCAGAAGAAGACTGGTCGCATCATTCGACCATCTGCTCGTTATGTCGGCCATGCTCCTCGTAAAGTCGATGAAGTAAAGGGTTGGGACGAAAGCGTTTATGCGCTTCATAACTAACATAACTAACTTAGAATCGAAATTAACCTAAGATCGCCCTATGAAACGGGCGATCTTTTGGTTTAGAAGAGACCTTCGCCTTTCCGATAATCCAGCTCTTCTCGCGGCAATTGCAAATAGCGATGAGATCGTTCCAGTATTTATTCTTGACGAAAAACTAATCAAACAAACTGGAAGCAAACGTCTTGCTTACATGGGGCAATCACTTCGTGCCTTAGATGAATCACTGGGTAACAAGTTGCATGTAATGGTGGGCGATCAAGTTGATGTCTTAAAAGAATTGCTGGCTCGTTACGATGCAACCGAAGTTCATATTTCCGAAGAGTTTGAACCATACGGTGCAAAGCGCGACCTGAGAGTTGAAAAAGCTGGCATCAATTTAATTCGCACCGGTAGCCCATACGCGGTGGCACCGGGTCGTGTTCGAAAGCCAAGCGATGGCACGCCTTACAAGGTTTACACCCCGTTCTATAACAATTGGTTGATCCATGGTTGGCGTGCACCAGTAAGTGCACCAAAAGAAATAAAGGCACCAACTCCAACTTCAAATGATCGTAATTTCCCGGATTGGCCGCTTCCAGAAGGTACAGAGATAACGAAGGCGGGCGAAAGCGCCGCACACGAACGTTGGAAGTGGTTTCAAAAGAACGATTTAGATTTCTATGACGAGCAACGAAATAACGCCGGTATCGATGGCACTTCGAAATTAAGCGCCCATCTAAAGTGGGGCGAGATTCATCCGCGCACTTTGCTTGCCGATCTAAATAAGACCAAGGCCCACACCGTCTTTCAAAAAGAGATTGCTTGGCGCGAATTTTATGCCGACGTGCTATTTCATAATCCTCATACCGAGAGCGATTACTACGCAGATAAATTTAAAGAGATGCGTTATGACAAGCCAGGCAAAGCATTTAAAGCTTGGTGCGAAGGAAAGACCGGGTATCCATTTGTAGATGCGGCAATGCGCCAATTGGTTAAAGAGGGTTGGATGCATAACCGAACCCGTATGGTGGTTGCATCATTTTTGGTAAAGGATTTACATATTGAGTGGCAACATGGTGCTGACTTCTTTATGGAACATCTAGTTGATTTCGATGTCGCATCAAATGCTCATGGCTGGCAATGGACTGCGGGATGTGGCACTGATGCTTCGCCTTACTACCGAGTCTTTAATCCAATCGAACAAGGCAAACGCTTTGATGAGAATGGCGATTACATTCGAAAGTACGTTCCAGAACTAGCTCACCTAGCTGCACCGGATATTCATGAACCGTGGTCGGTATTAGATGGCTACTTGCATGGCTATCCAGAACAGATCGTTGATCACTCGGTGGAACGCTTGGAATCACTTGCCAGATTGCAAGAGATCAAAGCCGACAAGCCAGAGAAACCAAACTAAGACCAGTTAACTAGACCAACTCCAGTTCGTTTAGCTTCATACATTGCGCTATCGGCACGGCGCAACAAGTCTTCTTTATTTTCGGTGGCCTGATCATTAGAAACACTTCCAATACTTACGCCAACCGATATTTCACCAGATGGAATTTGGAATGGATAAGAAGTGGTTGCGCGTAGTGCAAGTGCAATTTCATTTGCGTAGCTTGCGCTTCCATAAATGATGGCGCCAAATTCATCGCCTCCCAATCTGGCAAGCAGCACATCATTTGGAATAGCCCTTTGGAATCTGGTCGTAACTTGTTTAAGAAGTTGGTCGCCAACCGCGTGGCCAAATTGATCATTGATTGCTTTAAATCCAT
>DAIOGD010000137.1:0-2905 GCA_036745395.1 Candidatus Nanopelagicaceae bacterium
AATTGGAGCTGGGTCTTCTATTTGGCATTTAGCGCAAGTACGAGAACGCGTTGTAATCGGAGAAAATTGCACGATTGGAAGAGGCGCTTACGTAGGAACCGGCGTAAAAGTTGGTGACAACTGCAAGATTCAAAATTATGCACTCGTCTATGAACCAGCAGTTTTGGGAAATGGCGTCTTCATTGGACCAGCTGCGGTTCTAACTAATGATGAATTCCCTCGTGCTATTAACCCAGATGGTTCACTAAAGAGCGGATCGGATTGGGATGCTGTTGGCGTAACAATTGGTGATGGCGCTGCAATCGGCGCTCGCGCAGTTTGTATCGCCCCAGTAAAAATTGGCGCTTGGGCCTTGGTGGCCGCAGGTGCGGTGGTAACTAAGGATGTCCCGGATTTTGCACTCGTCGCCGGTGTTCCAGCCAAGCGAATTCGCTGGGTTGGCCGTGCGGGCAAGCCATTAACGAGTATTGGTGGAAATAAGTTCGAATGTCCGATTACCGGAGCCAAGTTCGAGGAAGTTTCGCCCGATAAATTAGTAGAGTTAGAAAAATAGTGAGAATGAGGCGCAAATGATTCCAGCAGCAAAGCCGATTATTGGTGATGACGAACGCGCCGCAGTCGACCGCGTTCTCAAATCTGGCATGTTGGCACAAGGCCCAGAAGTTGCCGCCTTCGAAGAAGAATTTTCTAAGCACGTTGGTGGTCGCCATTGCGTTGCAATGAACTCTGGAACTTCCGCCCTTCACCTGGCATTTATTGCAGCCGGAATCGAACGCGGAGATGAAGTAATCGTTCCATCGTTTTCATTTGCTGCCACGGCAAATTCGGTTGTGCTCGCAGGTGGCGTTCCAGTCTTCGCTGATATCGATCCAAAGACATTTAATATCGATCCTGATCATGCCGAATCACTAATCACAAGTAAGACCAAGGCGATCATGCCGGTTCACCTTTACGGTCATATTGCTGCAATGGATCGCTTCGATGAAATTGGCAAGAAGCACGGAATCCTTATTTTGGAAGATGCCGCCCAAGGTCACCTTGCTTCACTTAACGGAAAAAATTCTGGTGAATTCGGTCTTTGTGCATCTTTCTCTTTCTATCCAACAAAGAATATGACTGCGGGCGAAGGCGGCATGGTGGTTACACCTGATGCCGAAGTTGCGCGCATGCTTCGCTTACTTCGTAACCAAGGTCAAGAGATTCGCTACAAGAACGAAGTGGTTGGATTCAATACCCGTATGACTGATATTCATGCTGCAATTGGTCGCGTACAACTTGGAAAACTTCCTGGTTGGACTAAGACCCGCCAAGAAAATGCTGCCTATTTGGATGCCAACCTCAAGAACGTTGCAACTCCATTTGTTGCGCCTGGTTCCACACACTCTTATCACCAATACACAATTCGCATCCCTGGTGGCGATGCCGCAAAGCGTGATGAATTCATGAAGCGCATTGGCGAAAAGGGCGTGGGCTCTGGTGTTTATTACCCAACACCTATTCATCGTCTCCCATCATTCGGACTTACTTTAGATCTACCAGAAACTGAATTAGTTATTAAAGAATGTGTCTCACTTCCAGTTCATCCATCACTCACCAAAGAAGAGCTTGAAACAATCGTTTCAGTTGTAAATGAAGTGGCGGCCGCGCTCTAGCCCAAAGGGTTATCGAGCCTAAAACTATGTCGAATAAGAAATTACGTGCCGGTCTAGTTGGTCTTGGAATGATGGGTCGCCATCATGCTCGAGTCCTTGGATCGCTAGATGGCGTTGAACTTGTTGCAGTTTCTGATCCAATGGGTGATCCACATGGCGTTGCTGGTGGTCGCGATGTTTTGAAGTCGGTTGATGATCTAATTAAAGTTGGAATCGATTATGCGATGGTTGCAGCTCCAACTGCATTCCACGAAGAACTTGCCCTTAAATTAGCCGATGCTGGAATTCATGCACTCATTGAAAAGCCATTAGCTGTTGATACACCTGCGGCGGAAAGAATCACCGCGGCATTTAAAGCAAAGAATTTAGTTGGCGCAGTTGGCCATATCGAGCGTTACAACCCAGCGCTTCAACAATTGCGCGCACGTTTGGATGCTGGCGAACTTGGCGCTGTTTATCAAATCACCACTCGTCGCCAAGGACCTTTCCCAGCTCGTATCGCCGATGTCGGCGTAATTAAAGATCTCGCCACCCACGACATTGATTCAACTGCTTGGGTTGCTCGCTCAAAGTATTCAAGTGTCAGCGCCCGTACCGCACACAAATCTGGCCGCAAACATGAAGATATGGTTGCCGCGGTTTGCGACCTTGAAAATGGAATTATTTCTAACCACTTAGTTAACTGGCTAACCCCATTTAAAGAGCGTCTCACAATTGTTACCGGTGAACGCGGAGCATTTGTTGCAGATACATTGACCGCTGATTTAACTTTCTATGCCAACGCTTCTGTTGAAACCCAATGGGATTCGGTTGCGGCCTTTCGTGGAGTTAGCGAAGGCGATGTAGTTCGCTTCGCATTTGCCAAGCCAGAGCCACTGCGGGTTGAACATGAGGCATTTCGTGACGCGGTCCTTGGCGTAGCTGGAGCAACAGAACGAATTGTGACGATGGAACAAGGCCTTGCAACCGTTGCGGTGGCAAGTGCGATGCTGGAAAGTGCTAAACGTAAGGAAACAATTCGTCTATGAAAATTGCATTAGTAGCTCTTGGAAAAATTGGCTTGCCACTTGCAGTTCAATTTGCAAAGAAGGGCCACCAAGTAATTGGTTGCGATGTAAATCAAAAGACGGTTGATTTAGTTAATCAAGGAATCGAACCATTTCCGGGTGAAGCCCACCTTGATCAATACTTAAAAGAAGTTGTTTCAAGTGGATTTTTAAATGCCACAACCGATACGACTGCTGCGGTCTCAC
>DAIOGD010000138.1:0-2885 GCA_036745395.1 Candidatus Nanopelagicaceae bacterium
GAACCGGCGACCTGCCCATTACGAGTGGGCTGCTCTACCACTGAGCCACCGAGGCCAAAACTTCGGAACTAAAAATTAATCTACGCGAACCAAACCATTTGGAGTTTCAAATTCAACAGCAACAATTCCCTTTTCGCCATCATTTGCTGATGGATCAACCCAAGATGTTTGAACACCTTCTAGGCCAGAAAGAATTTCTGACTTAAACCAAGATTCATCTAGTTCGCCTTTTGATGCGATTTCTAACTTTGTAATTTTGCTTGTTCCAATTGCTTCCTTTGAAGGATGTTCTGGAGTCAGCCATTGAATGAAGAATGGAAGTTCTGGTGATTCTGAAATTTCAAGGACGCCAATTTGTTTCCACTTTAAATCTTTTCCATCTGGACGAAGACGATGTCCTTCTAGTGCTTCACGACCAAATTTCTTTTCAATTGGTGCAACATCTTCTGTTGAGAAGACCCAAGTTAACCAACCGCCACCTTCATTTGCCTTCTTGCTTACAGCCTTGCCCCATGGTGTTGATTCTGTTGCTGGGTGATCAAGTGGGCAGACAACTTCAATGTATTGACCATTCTTGAGTGGTGCTGTGAAGTTACGAGTTCCATAACGTGGATGAATTCCACCATCAGCAAAGGTGCAACCAAGGCGAGCGCCTAAGCGTTGAACTGTGTCTGCAAGTTGGTCATGGGTCGTGGCATATGAGATGTGGTCTAAACGCATAGGGAAATAATGCCGTATATCAAACGGTGCTAATTACCACTGGCGACGCATACCGAGCCGGTTGCCGGGCTCAAGTTACGCAAGAAATAGGCATCAACCTTGCTGTCGATGCAGGCATTTCCTCGGCCATGGCCGGTGTGCCCTTCGCCGTCGTAAGTCAGCAAGACGGAGTTCGGTAAATCTTTTGAAAGCGCCTTCGCCCAAACATAAGGTGTTGCCGGATCTCGAGTTACCCCAATTACAACTATCGGCGGAGTCTTTAAGTTAGTTAAAGATTGCTTTGGCATAACTGGTTTTGCCGGCCAGTATTTACATGGCAATCCGGCAAATGAAAGGAACGGACCAAAGACCGGAGCAGCATTTTTAAATGCGGTTGTGTCTTTAAACATCTCTTGCGGGCTTTGTGAAACCGGCCAGTCGGAACAGGTAATCATGATTGAAATATCATTTTCGTTGCTGACATATTTTCCAAAGCTATCGCGCTGGAAATAATCATCGGCGATACTTAATAAGCCATTCGGATTCTGCTTATTAATTGCCTGCTCTAAGGCGATTTCTAATTTTGGCCAACCATCACGATTATCGTAGAGCGAAGCTGCGATGGCCGTGATCAAAAGTGCCGAGGTCATTGGACGTTGATGGGTACCAATTAGCGGCTTGGACTCCGCATCGGAAATTAGCTTCTTAATGTCGGAAAGTGAATATTTATTTTGCGATGCAAGAAAATCAGTTAGTGCCCGATCAAATCCAATTGCTTGAACAAGGTTTTGTTCTTTAAGTGAAACATTTGGGTCAACGGCACCATCCAAGACCATATGACCGATTGAATTTGGAAAGAGTGCGGCATACAGAGTTCCTAGGTAGGTTCCATAACTCTTTCCCAAGAAATTTAATTTTGTATCACCCAAAGCGCGACGCAAAATATCCATATCCTTAGCCGTTTCAAGGGTGCTGTAATGACCAATCTTTGAACCAGCTATCGTGGCGCAGCCTTTAGTGAATTTCTTAGCGGCGCTAACCAACTTATTTACTTCATCAATATTCTTTGCTTGGCCATCATTTGCAAGGAACTTGTCTTCTTCTGAATCAGTTAAACAGCGGACTGGCTCTGATGTATTTACTCCACGTGGATCAAATCCAACGATGTCATATTTGTTTATGATTGCGGGCGAGACTATGGAATCTGCGTTGTAGGCATAATCCACGCCAGACCCGCCTGGGCCGCCTGGATTTACGATTAACGATCCAAGGCGATTACGTTGATCGGTCGCCATACGCCTGAGGACCTGAAGGGTAAAAGTTCGCCCATCAATTGCGTCGTAATCGACTGGAACTTTAAAAGAGCTACATTCAAAGTCGCCATAACAACTATCCCAGCGAAGCTCTTGGTTTTGAAACTTAGCTAAATTCCAATTCGGATTTATGGCAACTCGGACTACAACAACCGTTCCGAGTAAAACAATCAATCCCAAAGCAGCCGCAATTAGCGAGCGCTTGTGGTTCTTCACTTTAGTTGCACCATCAACGCTTCTACCGTTAAAAGCGGTGCCGAATTATGCGCCAAATTGATTCGAGTTTTCATAATCGCATCCAACTTTGCCAAGGTTGCCTCGGGAGTCGAGGCGCTAGCAACTCGGGTAATTTCCGAAAGAAGATCGGTATTGATTAGCGAATCAGTTGAACCTGATTGCACAAGGAGAATATCTCGATAAAGCGTGGCAATATCTAGAAGCGCACGATCCAAGTAGTCGCGCACCGCTCTTGTTGCCCGAGATTTCTGTTCCTTCTCTAATTCTTTAACTGCCTTTGATCCGCCTTGGGTTAACTTCGAACCTTGTTGGCCCCATGCTTCTTTAAGCGCCTTCAATTCAACTTCATCCCGTGACTCTGATTCTTCTTCAGCTTCTTGCTTTGCCGCATCAACTAAAACTTGTGCCGCCTTAAATGCGGAGGCAATGTCGGTAATTATCAAAGAGATTTTCAAGATCGCTTCGCGCCTTGAACGTGCAACTTCACTTTTCGCTAAATGCCGAGCCCGACCGATATGACCTTGCGATGCACGTGCGGCAAATTCGGCAAGCGATTTAGAAATGCTTTCTGCTTCGAGCAAGGCTGCAACTGCGCTTGTTGAAGGTGTTCGAAGAACTAAGCAACGCGTTCTAGAA
>DAIOGD010000139.1:0-2872 GCA_036745395.1 Candidatus Nanopelagicaceae bacterium
GTCGTAAACACCCACATCAAGAATTCCTACAAATTGATACAACAAATATTCTCTTTATTGTCGGTGGCGCATTTGCTGGTCTTGAAAAGATCATCGAAGGTCGCAAGGGCAAAGCCGGGGTTGGCTTCAATGCAACTCTTCAAAGCACAGAAGAGAATCTAAATAAAGATTTCTTTGGCGATGTCATGCCAGAAGATCTTCTTAAGTTTGGCATGATTCCGGAATTCATCGGGCGCCTACCAATTCTTACTAGTGTCGAGAATTTAGATCGCCCAGCTTTGATGCAAATTCTTACCGAACCAAAAAATGCTTTGGTTAAGCAGTATCGCAAGCTCTTTGAATTAGATGGTGTCGAACTTGAAGTAAGTAATGAAGCGCTCGAGGTTGTTGCCGATCTTGCAATCAAGCGTGGCACCGGTGCTCGTGGTCTTCGTGCCATTATGGAACAGACACTTCTTGGTGTGATGTATGAAATTCCATCAAAGCCAGAAGTTGAAAAAGTGATTATTACCCCAGAAGTTGTTCTAAAAGAAGCCGCTCCAACATTAGTTACCCGCACAGGTGGCGGACCTAAGCGCTCAAGCAAGAGTGAAAAGAGCGATAAAGGTTCAGAAGAGAAGAGCGCTTAATCTAGACTGCTCCACTATGAGCAACGGTAATCCCAAGGAACTTGCGGCGACTTTCTCGCCCGCAGATATCGAGGCTCCGCTCTACCAAAAATGGCTTGATGCTGGTTATTTCAAAGCAGATCCAAAATCAAATAAGCCACCGTTCACAATTGTTATTCCGCCGCCAAACGTAACTGGCTCACTTCACATCGGTCACGCACTCGATCACACCTTGCAAGACATTCTCACTCGTATGAAGCGGATGAAGGGTTTTGAAACTCTCTGGCTTCCAGGCATGGACCATGCTGGTATCGCAACGCAGAATGTTGTTGAAAAACAATTAGCGGCGCAAGGTTTATCGCGTCACGATTTAGGGCGCGAAAAATTTATTGAAACCGTTTGGAAGTGGAAGGCCGAATCTGGCGGCGCAATACTTGGCCAGATGAAGCGCCTCGGCGACTCTGTTGACTGGAGCCGCGAACGTTTCACAATGGATGAAGGACTTTCAAAAGCCGTCCAAGAAATCTTTAAGCGTTTATATGATGCTGGACTAATTTATCGCGCAGAAAGAATCATCAATTGGTGTCCGCGTTGTTTAACCGCGCTATCGGATATCGAAGTGGAACATAGCGATGATGCTGGTGAATTTGTACAAGTTCGATATGGTGATGATCAGATTTCAATCACCGTAGCAACCACGCGAGCCGAAACCATGATGGGTGATGGCGCAGTTGCGGTTCATCCAGATGACCCGCGTTATAAAGATTTAATTGGCAAGCAAGTCATGTTGCCTTTGGTAAATCGTTTGATTCCGATTATTGCCGACGAACTTGTTGATCCTGAATTTGGAACCGGTGCAGTAAAGGTAACCGGCGCTCACGATCCAAATGACTTCGAAATGGCGATGCGCCATGGAATCGATATGCCGGTAATCATGAATGAACATGGCGTCATGGCTAACTCTGGAACAAAGTTTGATGGCATGGATCGCTTTGAGGCACGCAAGGCTGTTGTTGAAGAGCTTCGCGCACAAGGAAGAATCGTTGCCGAGAAGCGTCCATACATTCACGCAGTAGGACATTGCCAACGTTGTGACACAACTGTTGAGCCAAGACTTTCAAAACAATGGTTCGTAAAAGTTGCGCCACTTGCGAAGGTTGCTGGTGATGCAGTGCGCGATGGTCGAATTAAAATTGAACCAGAAGAGATGTCACCTCGCTATTTTGAGTGGATCGACAACATGCATGACTGGTGTATCTCTCGCCAACTTTGGTGGGGTCATCAAATACCTGTCTATTACGGTCCAAATGAAGAAGTAGTTGTCTGTGGACCTGGCGAAAATCCGCCAGCCGGTTACACGCAAGATCCAGATGTTCTAGATACATGGTTCTCATCGGGCTTGTGGCCGTTCTCAACTTTAGGTTGGCCAGAGAAATCAGCTGACTATGAAAAGTTCTATCCAACAAGCGTTTTGGTAACTGGATATGACATCTTGTTCTTCTGGGTGGCGCGAATGGTTCTTCTTGGATTGTTTGCCACCGATGGCCAAGCCCCGTTCCACACAATTGCGCTTCATGGTTTAGTACGCGATCGCTTCGGCAAGAAGATGAGTAAGTCTCGCGGTAACACTGTCGATCCAATTGAATTCATGGATAAGTACGGTTCCGATGCGCTCCGTTTCACCTTAGCAAGAGGTGCAAACCCAGGAACTGATCAAGCACTGGCCGAAGAGTGGATTGGTGGCGCAAGAAACTTTGCAACCAAGCTTTGGAACGCTTCACGTTTTGCAATTATGAATGGCGCGACAATCGAAGGCGAACTCCCAGCTTTTGATTCATTGGATGCCATTAATAAATGGATTCTTACTCGACTCGATGAAACCATCGAATCAGTTGATTCACTTCTTGAGAAATATGAATTTGCTAAGGCTTGTGAAATTCTTTATCACTTCGCTTGGGATGATTTATGTGACTGGTACCTAGAACTTTCAAAGGCATCTTTCGCTTCTGGTGGAGAAGGTGCGGAAGTTTCAAAGCGTGTTCTTGGCCATGTTCTTGATCAACTTCTTCGGTTACTTCACCCTTCAATGCCTTTTATCTCTGAAGAACTTTGGTGTTCATTCACCGGGGGAGAGACCCTTGTAACGGCAGCCTGGCCCAAGTTTGATCCAGCGATGCGTGATGAGGAATCAAAGGCAACCGTTGCACAACTTCAAGATTTGGTAACTGAAATTCGTCGTTTCCGAAATGATCAAGGAATCAAAA
>DAIOGD010000140.1:0-2817 GCA_036745395.1 Candidatus Nanopelagicaceae bacterium
CTTTATAAATGGCGCGACCTTTGGATGCACGATCGCGTCGGATACATATTCGATCCCGCTTAATTCAGATAGATATGCCAAAGTGGAATGAACGCCATTAAAAAGTCTGATCTTGGCAATTTCAAATGGCTTTACATCGGGAACAAATTGCACTCCGGTTGGAGCCAAGATTGATTCAAGCGGATCGTTTTGAATTACCCATTGATTAAATGGCTCAGTAACGATTGTTAGATCGGCATCGGTTATGGCCGGGACAATGCGATCGACCATCGAATTTGGGAAGCGAATTACTTCCTTAACCCAGGCCCGCACTTCTGGCAGATCGCGTGAATCTAATACTTCTAAAACTAACTTCTTAAGTAGGTGCGAGTTATCTGGCATGTTGTCGCATGAGATAACGGCGATGCTCGGATTACTTAGTTTGTGACGGGCATCAAAGCGAGCGATTAGAAGGTCGGCAACGCGTTCTGGAACGCTCTCGGGACCATCGCTCTTGTAACCCTTTTCGGTAACGGTAAGAGTAATAAACTTTAAATCATCGGATGCGGCAAGCTCTAATAAACGATGGCGATCTCGGGGAAAGAAAAGTGCTTCTTTAATTGAAATTATTTCTGTGCGCACTTGTGAATCCGCATCGGCGCTTACAACGTCGTACTTGCATCCCTTTGACGCGAAGGAATCTGCAACATCGCTCTTTCGCATGGAGACCGAGGCGATATATATATCCTCATGTCCATTTTTAATGGCTTGATCGATGAAGACTGCTTGATGTGCGCGATGAAATGCCCCGAGACCTAAATGGATTACTCCGATACGTGGGGTCATCTTGTTTCCTATTTATATCTAGAGACTAAAGAATTTCTTAGACAGGTTGTATGCAAGCTCTGGCGCTAATTGCATCGCCTGATCTTGTGTTAAGCGATCACGCGCAACTTCGCGGGCCAAATACTTTGCATCGAACCTTCGGGCTAGATCGTGGCGAACTGGGATCGAACAAAATGCACGGGTGTCATCGATGAAGCCAACGGTATTGTAGTAACCAGCGGTTTCGGTAATTGCGTCGCGCCATCTTTCAAGTCCATTTAGCGAATCATGGAACCACCATGGTGGTCCGAGTCGCACACCGACATAGGCACCGGCAATTGGTGCGAGTTCTCTGGAATAAGTTGTTTCATCCAAGGTGAAGATAACCATCTTAAAGTTTGGATTGTTACCAACTTCATTAAGAAGCGGTTGAAGTTCGCGGGTGTAATTGGTGGCTACCGGAATATCAAAGCCGCGATCGGCGCCATAGGTTTCATAAATCTTCTTGTTGTAGTTACGAAGTGAACCTGGGTGCAATTGCATTACAAGCCCATCTTCGGCAGCCATCTTCGCGTGTTCAAAGAGCATTACGGCCCGGAAAGTTTCAAAGTCATTTGCCGTTGGTGAATCACCTTTTATCTTTAGGAATAGGCGCTCCTTTTCGTTACTGGAAAGTTTTAAAGTTTGTGCCGAGAAAACTCCATGATCAGTTGCGGTTGCACCGTGCTTGGCAAAGTAAAGACGACGTTTTTTAATGGCAAGAAGTAGATCGGCAAAGCTTGAGATATCAACACCGGATGATGCTTGAAGTTTTTCAATCGATTGCGCCCAATCCGGTCTGCTTGGATCGCTAACGTCATCTGGCCTAAAGGTTGGGATTACCCGACCCCCGAAATCTAATTTTGCTAACTCTTGGTGCGCTTGAAGCGAATCGGATGTGGCATCTGTCGTGGCAAGGATTTCGATATTAGATTGCTTGAAGAGTGCTTGTGGTTTGAATTCAGGGGTTGCAAGTTTCTCTGAGATCTTCTCGTAGGTGGCATCGGCGTTATCCAAGGAAAGTGGCTCTTCGATCTCAAAAAGTGTGAAGAGGATTTCCTCCATCCAAATTCGAGAAGGAGTGGATGCAAAGACATGCCAGTGCTTACAAAGCAGTCTCCATACCTCGCGCGGATCAGTCTTATTTGTTGCACCATCTAGTCGTGGAATTCCAAGGTCCTCATAGCTAACACCTTGGGAATGGAGCATTCGGGTGATGTAGTGATCTGGGCGAATAAATAGTTCAACGGGGTCACTAAAGTTTTGATTGGCCAACAACATATTTGGATCAACATGGCCGTGGGGCGAGATGATCGGGAACTGAGCCATCTCGGCATAGATTTCACGGGCAAATTTATCTTCGCCTAAGAATCGATTCTTACGCATGAGCCACCATCCAATCAAAGGCATCATCCTGCATTTGGGCGGTAAAGGAATGCTTTACCGGGTAGAAATCAGATTTATATTCCCCACCTTTTGCTTTGTAATGCTCGGCAATACTTCTATCGGCTCTTTCCATACCTTCTTTGGTAAATAGTTGATCGTTTCCGCAAAACTGTAGGTACAACGGTGTTTGGCTATTAATCATCGCCACCCCAGGCCAATCTGATTTTGCAGCAAGCCCTTGCGGGAAGAACATCCATGAATGTGGTGCCACGTGAATATCGAGGAGTGATTCGTAAGTGGCCATCGCTCCAACGCTTACCGTCCCTTTCAAATCAGATGATGTGGCATGTAGGTAGATTGCCCGGCATCCCCCGCCAGATAGACCGACGCAAGAGATCGAACCGTTTATTTCGGGGAGTGATTTCGCAACTTCAAGTGCAACTCGGTCATCAAAGTTTAGGAGTCCAGCAAGAGTCGAACCGAAGAGGCTTAAGTACTTTGCGATCGACATCGATTCCTGCATTACCGAATGCTTTTCATAACCTAAGTTCCCAGTTAGCTCGGCAAATCTTTCAGGCATGGTGTTTC
>DAIOGD010000141.1:0-2802 GCA_036745395.1 Candidatus Nanopelagicaceae bacterium
CATGCCCACCAATTATGGCCGGGTTTAACGAATAACCTAGAAAATCAGAGGGAAAGGCAAAAACCGAAAAGTCCACCCACCAAGATCCACGGGGCAAAAGCAATTCGGCCGATATTTTGACGCTTTTGGAGCTTGGCGATGAAGATTTCGAAGGTTCCGAGGAATAACGCTAAATAGATCACCAATATAAGAGAATTCAAATTTGGCACCAAAAACGAGAGCAAGCAGATCAGCTTTGTATCTCCACCGCCAATATATTCTGCAAATGTAAGACCCAAAAGAAAAACGGACATAGCGGCGATAATCGAGTATGGACTGAAGCGCAGGAATTTGAATTCACAGAGTGCAAAAATAGTGAGTTCTCGATTTGGGACTACATGCCAAAGTCGGTCATAAATTGCGATTCGAGTTGAAAAGAAAAGGTAAATCGAGGCCTCTAACACATACCGAGCCTACGTCTGCAGGGATACTAAATTCCGAGCGCTGACTTTCCTGTGGATAAGAGCAATTCTCGCAGCTTTGAATGATCGAAATGGACCTTAGAAAAAATCTCAATCTGAAAAATAGCCTGTTCAACTAATAGATCCAGGCCATTTATAGTTGAACCGCCAGCTGAAGTCCAAGCCTTTGCGAGTTCAGATTCAATTGGCTTGTAAAGAACATCGAAGAAAATGCCTTCAACACTCTTTATAGAGCGGGCTAATTCATCATTAGCACCGACAGGCGTCGTGGAAATCACCAAATCGTATCTATTCAGATCCGAATTCATTTGAACCGGATTTACCTTAAGCACATCGCCTGCGCTCATTAGCGCTGGAATGCGAAAGTCGGATCGGAGTAAAACATCTACCTCTGTCACATATTTACGCAACGCTCCGATTGCCGCGCGAGCTGTTCCGCCGGCCCCAATGACGGCAACTCGGTCGAAGTTCAATTTCGCAAAGATATTTTCGAAGGCGAGAAGATCAGTCGACTTCGCACACCATTTTGTGTCGCTCTTGAAAATGGTATTGACCGAGTTGATTTTCCTCGCTTCTTCATCTACCTCATCAACAAATTTAATTGCTACTTCCTTGAGCGGCATCGTGAGCGAGAATCCAGTCCAATCCAAGGCTGAATTTGTGTTGAAGAAATCTTCAAATTTCTCCTCGGTTACCTCTATCGCCTCATAACTGTTTGCTATGCCTAAGAAATCATAGGCAGTTTTATGAAGCAGGGGCGAGAGCGAGTGCGAAATAGGTGAACCAAGTACTGCAGCCTTAATCATTTGAACTTCCCTAGCGATAAGTTTTTATTGAATTCGGTCGTCCAATTTTGAAATTCCGCAAAATTTTTTGTGAATCTCGTATCACCTGGTGCGACGGTTATGAAATAGATCCAATCGCCGGGGGTTGGATTGACTGTGGCCTTTATTGCAAAATCACTTGGGTTTGAAATTGGAGTAGGAGGCAGGCCTAGGTTTCGATATGTGTTATATGGGGAATTTAATTGTGTCGCTTTGGTTGATAGGGCGATCTTGCCTCTGTTGCCAGATGCGTATTGCACCGTGGAATTCAATTGCAGAGGCATGCCGCTCTTTAAGCGGTTATAAATTACACGGGCGACTTTATTGCCAGAACCTGGATCGCCTTCAATCTGAATAAGTGAGGCGATTGTCAGTAATTGAAAGGGAGTAAAACCGGAAAAACCATTATTCAGTAATTTAATAGCGGGACTCATTCGCGCTTGTTCAACCATCTGCGAAAGCGCTTGGCTTAATCTAGTACTTGGGCCAAAACTATAGTTTGCGGGGTGCAAGGATCCCTCGAGAGAGTTTCCCGGATTGGCAAAGAGCGGCTTAACCAATTTAATCTCGCTGGTGTTGAAGATGATATTTGAATCGCCTTTAAGAGATTTCAGAACATCGGTAAGCGTTGAACCATCCTTAACAATTACTAGATTAGAAATTGATTTTGGATCAGAAAGTTGTGCAATCGCCACTTTGGTTGTGACATGGGAGTTGATTAGATGAATTCCAGGAGCAATGGCCCGAGCTTTTGGATCGGAATTAAACGCAGACAAAAAAGGTTTCGTGGACTTTACAACCCCCGCCTCTTTTAATTTCTTAGCAATATCTGAACCGAGTTCCCCATTGGCTATATTGATAGAAACCTTTGGCCCTGGAGTGCCCTTCGGGAAGTCAAGGCTTGAAGGTAGAACAAGATACGTCCCGATAGCAATTACTACTAAGGTTACTGATACAAGAAGAGTTCTCCGATTTTTCCCGGAAAATAAAAGAGATTTCATAACAGCCGGTTTCTCGGTGCACCAGAGATGCGTTCTTGATTTAAGGCACTATCTAAAATTTCAGCGGCCGCATAGGCATCGATATCGGTTTTTGAATTCTTTGCGTTTTGCCCACGATCTCGAAGCGTTCTTGCGGCTGAGACCGTAGTTAACCTTTCATCAATTGCGTATATAGGTAGGTCGGTCAATGTTCGCAAATATTGCACAAACTTGGTAACCGACTCTTCCTTGATGCTCGCTTTCCCAGAGAGATGTTTAGGCATTCCGATCGCGATATAAATTGGTTCGGTATCTTGGATCAATTTCAACAAATCTTTTCCAAGGGAATCGGGCTTATTGATTATTGCTCCTCCAGGAGTTGCAATTAAGCCATTCAAATCTGAAGTGGCATAACCAATTCGCACATCACCGAAGTCGAAGGCGATGCGCCGACCGTTTTGCATCACTTGCCTGCTAACTGACCTACAGTTTTTTCAATATTTAAAAGTGTTTCCCGAATCGCTTCTTGGTTAGAGC
>DAIOGD010000142.1:0-2788 GCA_036745395.1 Candidatus Nanopelagicaceae bacterium
CACCTGCGTACTCAATCGCTGCATCAACTGCTCTGCTTGTTGCTGCTGTCGGTTTAGCTGGTCCGGCTGCACTTCTTTATTGCGGTGTAGCAATGTTTGGAATTGTTTTTGCTTTTAACTATCTAGGCCGCACCGAATCAAACTCTGGCGCAACTTATGCGTGGGTACGTCGCGGTCTTCACCCAGCGCTAGGTTATATAGCCGGTTGGTCACTGCTTATGTGTTCATCAATCTTTATGGTTGCTGCGACTCTGCCAGCAGGCTCCTCTTTCTTAGGTTTGTTCTCTGACAAGCTTGCTAATAGCAAGGGTTGGGTAACTCTATTCGGAACCGTCTTCTTTTTGATGATGGTTGCCGCAGTTGCCTACGGCGTAACAATCACCGCAAAAGTTCAAGTAATTATGTCAACCGTTGAAGTTGGCTTGCTTGCGCTGTTCGCAGTACTTGCGATCTTCCATGGCTCTGAAGCTCATACGTTCTCTTGGCATTGGTTTGCACCTTCTGCTTTCCACGGAAGCAGCGCATTTTTTGCAGGCGCGCTTGTCGCAGCTTTCTATTACTGGGGCTGGGATGTAACTGCTAACTTGAACGAAGAGACAAAAGGTTCACATAAGACCCCAGGTCAAGGTGCGATTATCGGAATGATCATCACCTTTATGCTTTTCGAAGTATTCACAATCGGTTCAAATATGGTTCTAACAGATAAGGAAGTATCCGATAACTCAGCAAATATCCTTGGAATCCTTGGTCAGAAGGTATGGCCAGGCACCGGTGGAAAGCTGATCGTTGTTGCAGTTCTTCTTTCAACAGTTGCAACCCTTGAAACCCAACTTATTCAAGTAACTCGCACCATGTTTGCTATGGGCCGCGATGGAACCTTGGCAAAGAAGTTTGGAACCGTCCATGGAAAGTACAAGACTCCAGTATTTGCGACTCTGACAATCACAGTTGTAGGAATCGGCCTATTCATCGGTTCTCAATTCATCGGTTCAATTGGAAAGATCATGACCGATGCGATTGCGGCAATTGGCGTACAGATTTCGATCTACTACGCGCTCGCCGGTTTCTCAGTGATCGTTCTATTCCGCAAGATGATCTTCAAGAGCCTCAAGAACTTCATCTTCATGGGTCTATGGCCACTAATCGGTGCTGTTTTCATGACCACTATGTTCTTCAAAGTTATTCCAACTTTGGATACCGTTACAAAGTATGTAGGTTTTGGAACAATCCTTCTTGGATTCCTTCCAATGATTTACTACTGGTCACGCGGACACGCATACTTCAAGTTGCCAACAAAGGCAGAACGTATTGCAGTCCTACTTGAGGTTGAGCAGAACCTCTAAGCGAACAATTGATGAACTCTGCCGCCCGGTCACTGACTTGGCGGCAGTTTTCTTTTATCACCACTAGACTTTAGTAATGAGCGCCAAAAAACCAACAGTAATTTTCGTTTGTGTTCATAATGCTGGACGTTCTCAAATGGCAGCAGGTTTCATGCGCCAACTTGCAGGGGATAAGGTTGAAGTTCTATCTGCGGGGTCCGAGCCAAAGGATTCAATAAATCCGGTTGCCGTGCAAGCTATGGCCGAAGTTGGAATCGATATCGCAAATCAACAACCAAAGATTCTTACTCCAGAAGCAGTAATGGAATCGGATGCAGTAATCACTATGGGATGTGGCGATGCCTGTCCGTTTTACCCAGGAAAGCGCTACGAAGATTGGGTGCTCCAAGATCCAGCAGGCCAAGATCTTGATTTTGTTCGCAATGTCCGCGATGAAATTAAGGTAAGGGTTGAAGCCCTTCTTGCCGAGTTATTAAAGTAAAGCCATGAGCGATAACTGCATCTTTTGCAAAATAGTTTCTGGTGAAATTGAGGCCTGGAAAGTTTATGAAGATGAGAAGTTTGTTGCCTTCTTAGATCGCACCCAAGTAAAAGATGGTCATTCCCTAGTTATTCCAAAGGAGCACCACAAGGATATTTTTGGTATCCCCTTGAACCTACTTGGAGAGCTAGCCGTTACAACCAAGAAAGTAGCTGAATTAGTTAAGGCAAAAGTAAGCGCAGACGGCGTCACTATTTTGCAATGTAATGGCACCGCGGGACTCCAAAGTGTTTTTCATATTCACTTCCACGTCATTCCAGGTTGGGAAAACAACCATATGAATGAACCTTGGGAAGCACGATTCCTAGATGCCGAATACATGAATGGCGTTCACAAGCGCTTTATCTAAATCTTGCCCCTTGAAAGGCCTTCAAGGACTTCCAAAGCTCGCTCTCGAATTTGTGGTTGATCACTAAGGCGATTTAGTCCGAAGTATTGCTGGGCCATTCGATGATTCTTGCTAAAGACTTCGCGATTGCGTCCGAGGAAATCCCAATAAAGAGTTGTAAATGGGCAAGCATCATCGCCAACTCGATTCTTAGGGTTGTAGGCACAGCCCTTGCAGTAATTACTCATCCTTGAAATATAAGCGCCACCTGCGGCATATGGTTTAGTCATCAACTGACCACCATCAGCATGAACTCCCATGCCAATTACATTTGGAACCATCACCCAATCCGATGCGTCAATAAATGTTTCACGCATCCATTGAAGGAATTCTTGTGGGTTTGTTCCAGTAACAAGTGCCAAGTTACTTAAGACCATTAGACGTGGAATGTGATGAACCCAAGCTCGATCTTGAATATCGGTTATGGTTTCCTTAACGCAGTTCATGGAAGTTTTGTCGGGATCCTTAAATAGTGGAAGCAATTTTCGCTTAGCACCAAGCTCATTCTTATTTCGA
>DAIOGD010000143.1:0-2739 GCA_036745395.1 Candidatus Nanopelagicaceae bacterium
GGAGCTGGGTCGGTGATGTCATCGGCAGGAACATAAATTGCCTGCATTGATGTAATCGAGTGACCACGTGTAGAAGTGATGCGCTCCTGTAGTTGACCCATTTCATCAGCAAGTGTTGGCTGGTAGCCCACAGCTGAAGGCATACGGCCTAGAAGTGTTGAAACTTCCGAACCTGCTTGGGTGAAACGGAAAATGTTATCGATGAATAGAAGCACATCTTGCTTCTGAACATCGCGGAAGTATTCCGCCATGGTTAGCGCTGAAAGTGCAACGCGTAGACGAGTTCCAGGTGGTTCATCCATCTGGCCGAAGACCAAGGCGGTCTTATTGATAACGCCAGTCTCGGTCATTTCAAGGAATAGATCGTTACCTTCACGGGTACGTTCACCAACACCGGCGAATACAGATACACCACCAAAGTTTTCGGCTACACGATAAATCATTTCTTGAATCAAAACTGTCTTACCTACACCAGCACCACCGAATAGACCGATCTTTCCACCACGTACATATGGTGTTAGAAGATCGATAACTTTAATTCCGGTTTCGAACATCTCGGTCTTTGACTCGAGTTGATCGAAGGCAGGAGCGGTACGGTGAATTGGCCAACGCTCTTTAATATCTAATGAAGAGGTTGGAACATCTAGTGATTCGCCAAGAGTATTAAATACGTGGCCCTTTGTTACATCGCCAACTGGAACTGAGATCGCAGCGCCTGAGTCAGTAACTGCTGCACCGCGAACCATGCCATCGGTTGGTTGCATCGAGATCGCACGGACGAGGTTATCGCCAATGTGTTGTGCAACTTCCAGGGTCAGCTTTCGCTTCTCGCCACCGAGTGTTACCTCGACGGTGAGGGCGTTGAAGATCTCTGGCATCGCATCTGATGGGAATTCAATATCCACCACCGGACCGATGACGCGAGCTACGCGACCGTTCTTTGTTTGAGTAGTTGCTGACATCATTCGCTCCCTGCGCTAGCTGAGGCAAGCGCATCTGCGCCGCCGACGATTTCACTGATCTCTTGCGTAATCTCAGCCTGGCGGGCTGCATTTGCAAGTCGGGTTAAAGATTTAATTAATTCATCTGCATTATCTGTTGCTGACTTCATCGCACGACGACGAGCGGCATGTTCTGAAGCTGCAGATTGCAACATCGCATTAAACACTCGAGCCTCAACGAAGCGAGGTAGGAGTGAACTCAAAACCTCTCCTGCGCCAGGTTCGAATTCATACATTGGTAGCAAGCCCTCTGGCTTAGCTGATTCATCAATCTCAAGTGGCAAGAGTTGGAAGGAAACTGGCAACTGAGTGATCATTGATTTAAATTCGGTATAAACAATATGTAATTCATCAACGCCATGGCTCTCGGTCTCTGAATTTGCCGCAAAAGCAGTAATAAGTGATTCAGAAACTTCCTTGGCATGTTCATAGGTTGGGTTATCAGAGAACCCAGTCCATGAACCGGCAATTGCACGGCCACGGAAGCGATAAAAGTTAACCGCCTTGCGACCGACCAAGTAGGCCTCGGTTGCAAGTCCACGTTCTCTAATAGAAGTTAGAAGTGAATCTGCTTCCTTGATCGCGGCATTTGAATATGCCCCGGCCATTCCACGGTCGGCTGCAATTACAAGAACTGCGGCGCGACGTGGTGAATCAGATGGCGTGGTTAATGGGTGAACTGTGTTTGAGAAAGTTGCAACTGCAGTAACTGCATTTGTTAATTCATCTGCATATGGGGATGAAGCAGCTACACGTTGTTGCGCTTTAAGAATACGAGAAGCAGAAATTAACTCCATTGCTTTCGTAATCTTCTTTGTCGCCTTGACCGAACGCATTCGGCGGCGATAAACGCGTAGTTGAGCACCCATTAGTTACTTAGCACCGCTTACTTGGAATTGAGACTTGAAGGTATCAATTGCTTCTTGAAGTGATGCAACGGTGTCATCTGAAAGTTCCTTGGTTGCTGCGATTACTTCGAAAATCTTTGGACGCTCGCGACCAATGAAATCTAGGAATTCGCTTTCAAAACGGCGGATATCTGCAACTGGAATTGAATCCATATTGCCAGTTGTTCCAGCCCAAATCGAGGCAGCCATACGTTCAACTGAGTAAGGTGAATATTGACCTTGCTTTAGAAGTTCAACCATTCGCGCACCGCGCTCTAGTTGCGCCTTTGAAGCAGCATCAAGATCGGAACCGAATGCTGCGAAAGCTTCGAGTTCACGATACTGCGCTAAGTCAAGACGTAGACGACCAGCAATCTTCTTGATCGCCTTGGTCTGTGCTGAACCACCAACGCGAGATACCGAAATACCTACGTTGATCGCTGGACGTACACCGGCGTTGAAGAGATCTGTTTCAAGGAAGCACTGACCATCGGTAATCGAAATTACGTTGGTCGGAATGAAGGCAGAAACGTCATTTCCCTTTGTTTCGATGATTGGTAGGCCGGTCATCGAACCGCCACCTAATTCATCAGAAAGCTTTGCGCAACGTTCTAGCAAACGTGAGTGTAAGTAGAAAACGTCACCTGGGTACGCTTCGCGACCTGGTGGTCGGCGTAGCAATAGCGATACCGAACGATAAGCCTCGGCTTGCTTTGAAAGATCATCAAAAATAATTAGAACGTGTTCGCCCTTGTACATCCAGTGCTGACCAATTGCAGAACCGGTGTAAGGAGCTAGGTACTTGAAACCTGCTGGGTCAGATGCTGGAGATGCAACGATTGTTGTGTACT
>DAIOGD010000144.1:0-2731 GCA_036745395.1 Candidatus Nanopelagicaceae bacterium
GTGGTGGCGGACCATAATTGAAAGCTTCAAGCAAAAAGCCGAATTTACTTTCGGCTTCGGCCTTGCTCAATCCAATAGTGTCAAAAACTCGTGACTGAACATTTCGATCATGGATACGAATTGACCCACCGCCAAGCTCGGTTCCATTCAAGACGATGTCATACGCATAAGCCAGGGCCGATGTTGGGTCCTTGTCGAAAGTATCTAAGAATTCTGGCTTTGGTCCGGTGAATGGATGGTGTACTGCCGTCCAACCACTTTCTGGATTTGAACTATCAACTTGTTCAAACATTGGCGCATCAACTACCCAAAGGAATTTCCATTCCCCATCTGGAATTAGATTGCAACGCTTGCCGATTTCAAGGCGTACCGCTCCTAGAAGATTGAGCGAACTGATTCGATCACCCGCAGCAAAAAATATGGCATCTCCTGGTTTTGCTCCCATGTGCGATGCAATGTTTGCTGACTCGGTTTCCGATAAATTCTTTGCGACCGGTCCTGCTAGCGTTCCGTCACCTTCAACCAAAATATAAGCCAGTCCCTTAGCGCCACGAGCTTTAGCCCAATCTTGCCAAGCGTCTAGTTCACGACGCGGTGAAGATGCGCCGCCAGGCATAACAACTCCCCCGACATAAGCAGCTTGGAAAACTCGGAAAGTGGTCTCCTTGAAGAATTCCGTGGCATCAACTAGTTCATTTCCAAAACGCATATCTGGCTTATCAGAACCAAAGCGACGCATTGCCTCCCAATAGGTCATACGCAAAATTGGTTGAGGGATATCGTAATTTGCTACCTTTTTAAAGACCGAAGTCAGAATTTTTTCTGCAACTTTCAAAATGTCTTCTTGATCAATAAAGGACATCTCAATATCTAATTGGGTGAATTCTGGTTGACGATCTGCTCGGAAATCTTCATCGCGGAAGCAGCGCGCAATTTGGTAGTACTTTTCCATTCCGGCAACCATCAAAAGTTGTTTAAAGAGTTGTGGTGATTGCGGCAAGGCATACCAACTACCAGGCTGTAGACGAACTGGGACCAGGAAGTCTCGCGCACCTTCCGGCGTTGAACGAGTTAGATATGGAGTCTCGATTTCAAGAAATTCTTCTTCATCCATAACAGAACGAATTACCGAGGTTACCTTTGAACGCAACCGAAGGTTCTTGGCTGGACCTTCGCGGCGCAAGTCCAAGTAACGATATTTCAATCGAATTTCTTCACTGATTGTAGAGAGATCACCGCTATCAACTGGGAAAGGAAGTGGCGCTGCTTCGCTAAGCACTTCGAGTTTTTCACACACAACTTCGATCTCGCCAGTAGAAATATTTTTATTTTCATTGCCCGCCGGGCGAAGTCGAACCGTGCCCGTAATTAGCAAACACCACTCGGCGCGTAGCGAACCAGCCAAAGCCTCGTCGTTGATTACAACTTGGCTGACGCCACTAGCGTCGCGGAAATCAATAAAGGCAACTCCCCCGTGATCTCGACGCCTTGCAACCCAGCCGGCGAGAGTGACGCTTTGGCCTTCGTTTGCCTTTGTAAGTTCTCCGGCGCCGTGGGTGCGAATCATTTTTTTACCTCGTTAAGATTTTTCAGATAAGTGATCAGTTCGGCAATTCTAACTTCTTTTACTTCACCAGATTTCATCTCTTTTAAGGAGATAGCTCCGGAACTAATTTCTCCGTCCCCAATTACGGCGGAATACTTCGCCCCGCTCTTGTCCGCAGCCTTCATGCCGCCTTTAAGGGCTCGATCCCCATAAGCCATATCGCTACGAATACCAGCCGCACGGAGATCATTCAGTAGTGCGATTGAGAAATCTTTTGACGAGGTCCCCAGAGGTACTAAGAAAATATCTAAAGTTGAGACCGCTTCATCTTGCGAAAGTAAACCTTCCGCTTCGCAAGCCAGCAGAATTCGATCAACACCCAGGCCAAAGCCAATTCCAGAAAGATCCGAGCCGCCGAGTTCAGACATCAAGCCGTCGTATCGACCCCCGCCGCCTATGCCCGACTGAGCCCCAAGCTTTTCATGGACAAATTCAAATGTTGTTCCGGTGTAGTAATCCAAACCACGAACCATTCGCGGATTGATGTTGTAAGAAATATCTAATTGATCAAGATACTTCTTTACTTGTTCGAAATGGCTCGCACTTTCAGGAGTTAAATAATCAAGCAAAATCGGCGCACTCTGCATCGCCTTTGAAATTTCCGGACGCTTATCATCAAAAAGTCGGAGTGGATTGAGTTTGGTGCGCTCTTTTGTCGCTTCATCTAAATCCATTTTCGCGATAAATTCGACTAAATCTTTTCGATGCGCCGCCCAGCTTTGCGAATCACCAAGAGAGGTTATATCTAAGCGATAATCTTCTAACCCAAGGGCTTTGAAGGCACGACTTGCTACAGCAATTACTTCGACATCAACTTCTGGTTGGGAGGAACCAATAGCTTCAATACCAACTTGGTAGAACTGGCGGTACCTTCCGGCTTGTGGTCTTTCGGCGCGAAAGAAGGCACCGGAATACCAAATTTTTACCGGGAGTTGTCCTTTATCAAGGTTATGTTCGATTACCGAACGCATCACTCCAGCAGTACCTTCGGGTCGAAGGGTGATTGATCTGCCACCACGATCTTCAAAGGTATACATCTCCTTTGAAACTACATCAGTCGATTCGCCAACGCCTCTGCGAAAAAGTTCGGTATCTTCGAAAACCGGCAGTTCGATTAATTGATAG
>DAIOGD010000145.1:0-2692 GCA_036745395.1 Candidatus Nanopelagicaceae bacterium
AACTGAGATAAAGTTTAAAAGCACCAAATAATTAAAGGAGCCCAATCGCCATGTGCGGCATCGTCGGTTACACCGGTAAGGCTCTAGCTCTCTCACCTGTTTTAGAAGGCCTGCGCCGTCTGGAATATCGCGGATACGACTCAGCTGGAATTGCTTTGGTTGTTGGCACCGGTGAAAAACTTTGGGTCGAAAAGCGCGCTGGCAAACTTGGAAATCTTGAAGAGATTCTCGGCGAAAAAATTCCACAGTCACATAGCGGAATTGGTCATACTCGTTGGGCAACACATGGTGGACCAACAGATACAAATGCTCACCCACATTTAGATAACGAAGGAAAACTTGCCGTTATCCATAATGGAATTATTGAGAACTACCTAGAACTTAAGGCCGAACTGGAAAAGCGTGGCCATGTCTTTAAGTCAGAGACCGATACCGAATCGGTTGCACACTTACTAAGCGATGCACGAAAAAATCACAACGGCGATCTTGCTGCAGCGATGCGCGATGTATGTGGTCAATTACGTGGTTCATTTACATTGTTAGCGATCCACTCGGATGAGCCGGGTCGAATTGTTGGAGCCCGCCGGAACTCACCACTAGTTGTTGGTGTTGGTGAAGGTGAGAACTTCTTAGCTTCTGATGTTTCCGCATTCATTAGCCATACCAAGCGCGCGCTTGAACTTGGCCAAGATGAAGTTGCCGATATAACTTCTTCATCGATAGTTATTACCGATTTAAGTGGAAAAGTTTTACCTCATAAAGAATATGAAATTAATTGGGATGCCTCAGCAGCTGAACGCGGTGGCTATGAACATTTCATGCTGAAGGAGATATTTGAACAACCTAAGGCAATTCTCGATACTTTGCTTGGGCGCACCAAAGGTTTAGATGCAGAAGTTACAAAGGGCATTAATCTTGAAGGCATCGACAAAGTAGTAATCATTGCTTGCGGAACCGCTTATCACGCAGGTCTTGTTGGCAAGTATGCAATTGAAAAATGGGCGAATATTTCCGTTGATGTTGAAATGGCATCGGAGTATCGCTATCGCGAACCAGCAGTTGACTCAAAGACACTATTAATTCCTATTTCTCAATCGGGTGAGACCATGGATACCTTGATGGCGATGCGTTATGCCAAAGAACATGGCGCCCGAGTTTTCTCAGTTTGTAATACGAATGGTTCAACAATTCCTCGTGAATCTGATGCGGTTCTTTATACCCATGCCGGTCCAGAGATTGCAGTCGCTTCAACCAAGGCATTTGAAACCCAATTAGTTGCAATGTATCTAATTGCGCTGCACCTTGGTCGAGTTCGCGGAACGATCGATGCAAAGTTGGCTCTGGAAATTGAAGCCGAATTGGCCGAACTACCAGCGAAGGTAGAACAGGTTCTGGAAACCGTTGAACCGCTACGCGCACTTACTCGTAAATTTAAAGATTCTTCTTCAATGCTATTTCTCGGTCGCCACGTTGGATTCCCAACTGCGCTAGAAGGAGCGTTAAAGCTCAAGGAACTTGCGTACATGCATGCCGAAGGATTTGCCGGCGGCGAACTTAAGCATGGTCCAATCGCTTTGATCGACAAAGGAACTCCGGTTGTTGCAATTATGCCAGCAGAAAATTCATTGCTTGCTGAAAAAATGGCCTCAAATATTCAAGAAGTAAAGGCCCGTGGTGCAATTATTATCGCAATCGCAGATGCCCCATTAGCATCAGCAGACCACTTAATTCGTATTCCAAAGACGCATGAGTTTTTGGCGCCGGTATTAGCGGTCGTTCCACTCCAAGTTATTGCTTATGAAATGGCGGTTGCGCGTGGGAATGATGTTGATCAACCTCGCAACTTGGCTAAATCAGTAACTGTCGAATAAGGCTAAGAGTAAAGATGAAGTTCGATATCTCCCCACAACGCAGACGAGAAATGTTCCATGCATTGCGGGTCTCCGCAATTTTGTTCCTCGGTTTTTTAATTGTTACCGAACAAGTTCTAACTCGCGGATATATTTATCGGGTAGATCACTACATTGAAAGATTAAAGCACCACACTTTCCGAGGCACTTCCAGCCATATCCTTTTGGCCATTGACGACCTTGGCCTTCGCTGGTTTACCGCTACCGTGCTTCTAGTATGCGCAGCATTCATTGGATTACGTTTCAAATCTTTTCGACCATTTAACCTTTCGGTCTTAGCTCTTCTTGCTCTAAATGGTGTTGTTGGTATTTCAAAGTTAGTTATTGGACGCACTAAGCCGCGTCTTTATGTTGATGCTCTTCACGCCAATGGAATGTCTTATCCAAGTGGTCATGCATCGAATGCCCTTTTATCTTGGGGCATGCTGGCCTATTTAATTTATCGTTATACCAATCGAGCACCGTTCCAAGGCGTGCGCCTTTATCCATTAGTTGGCATTATTACCGGATCGGTTTTTGTAGTTTCACTCATTCGCAAAACGCACTGGTTTTCAGATCTACTTGGTGGAGTATTTATCGGCGGCGCACTTTTGGTTGCGATCATTGCCATCGATCGATTTATCCCATCAGATAGGCAGCCATCGTGAGTAGTTCTATCCTTGGAATAGGAATAGACGTTGTCGATATTTCTCGCTTTCAAGAATCACTTGATCGCACACCGGGATTAATGGAACGGGTATTCACACCAAACGAAGCCAAATTAAAGATTGCTTCCCTTGCCG
>DAIOGD010000146.1:0-2685 GCA_036745395.1 Candidatus Nanopelagicaceae bacterium
GCTATTCCATTTATTAAAAATAAGGGCAGCAGAGTTATCGCCCCGGACGTAACTTGTCCGGCGGCAAGCGCCTCAGGACGGAGCTTGAGTGGTGAAAGATATTTTCTAATAACTGGAAACGATAATCCGTAACAAGAAATCGCAAGCAATAATGCAATGACACCGGAGCCAGAATTCGAGCCAATGCCGCGCCAAATGCCAAGAACGGTTGCAACACCCAAGCCACCAATTAGAAGACCAAAAAGTTGGTAGCTCTTTGGTTTCTCAGTTCGAATTGCAATTAGTGAGGCAATTACGGTTGCGAGCGGAGTGCAAGCATTGATGATGCCCGCCAAAATGGAAGTAACTCGTTGCTCAGCGTAGGCAAATAAAATTCCGGGAATAACATTTAACAATAAGGATACGATCCAAAGAATTAGCCAAGTCTTTCGCTCTTTTGGAAGTGATAATCCTCGAGCTTTTAAAATAATCAAAAGCGTTAATGAACCCAATGCGCATCGCCCAAAAGCAACGCCTTGTGGTGTTAAAAATTCCAAACCAAGCTTTATAAAAATAAAAGAACAGCCCCATACAAAGCCAAGGGCTAGATAGATCGGAAGCCAGGATTTTTCCTTAACCACTTGCTCCCCCTAAAGTTCCGTTATGACCACCGCAGAGATCGGGCCTGGCGAATTCTATCCAGTCGTAGGTGTTGGACCTCATCCAGAACCATGGCCAACCGGTGCGCAATTTGATCCAGAATTACTTGCAAATGGTGATCGTAGAAATGTTTTAGATCAATATCGCTACTGGAGCGTGGAAGCGATAGTTGCAGATTTAGATACGAAGCGTCACAAATTGCAGATCGCGATTGAGAATTGGCAACACGATTTAAATATTGGTTCGGTAGTAAGAACTGCAAATGCTTTCAATGTTGAAAAAGTTCATATCGTTGGAAAGCGCGACTGGAATAAGCGCGGTGCCATGGTTACTGATAAATACTTACACGTGCTTCACCACCCAACGGTCCAGGATTTTGCAAAGTGGTGCGCTGATAATCAAGTTCCAATTATCGGTATCGATAACTTGCCTATCTCCAAAGAATTAGAGACCGCAAAGCTTCCGGAAAAGTGCGTGCTTTTCTTTGGGCAAGAAGGCGCTGGAATGTCCGATGAAGCGGTAGCTATTTGCCAAAGCGTTCTCGCGATTCGCCAATATGGTTCGACTAGATCCATGAATGCTTCAGCCGCTGGTGCCATCGCCATGTACGCCTGGGCAATGCAACACCTAAATTAAGAGTTATTCCTCTTCGATAACTTCTGAAACCGCTCTAATGCGGCGTTCGATTTCATCCGCCTCATCATCGCGACCAAGCTTATGTAGAACTTGGGCAATTCGAGTTTCGATCTCAACAATAAATTCAAAATCCTTGTTATCGCTCTCGGTGGCAATCTCAAGAACTCGATCCAAAGTATTTAAGCCTTCTTCATCTTGATCAGTAAGAATTTGTGCCTTGCCAAGTTCTAGCAAGGAATAAGTTTCCCGGAAGTGATCATGGGCAGTAACAAAGACATCGAGTGACTTTTGAGCCGCAATCAAAGCTGCTTCGCCATCGCCAATTTCAACTAAGCAATGGGCAATTTTCTGATCGCATCGCCCAACATTTATTACTTCCTTTAATTTCTTGAAGTAAGTGCGGGCCTCTTGGAAAGCTTCGAGTGCTTCTGGAAAATTCTTTAGCTCGCGATGCGCGCATCCAATTAAGTAAAGATCATTTGCAGCGCCGCTGTCATTGCCATCAACCAAATGTTCTTGTACGCAATCACTCATGCAATCGATGGTCTTCTGATATTCCTTAGAGCTAAACCACCACTCGCCTAAAGTGCAAGCAAGATCGATAGCCAAAGGCGATTTTGATTCACGTAAAAGTTCTACTGCTTTGCTCATCGCATTTGCCGCTTCATTAATGCGCTTCAATTGATTTAAGTTGTAACCGATCGCTGAATAGGCTTGGGCCAATCCATCGGATGGTGCCACCGAACCTAATTCGGCATAAATGTCGCGTGCGGTTTCAGCAAGTGCGAGCGCCTCGTCGTATTGGCCACGGGCATAAATTCGCGCGCTCAATTCGTAATAAGTATTTGCACGATCAAGACCTTGAACCTCAGGAATTCGCTCCCAAAGCATTTCCTCAGTGACAATGTCGTCTGAGTTATCGTCGTCTTCGCTCAAGTGCTCTCCAATTCAGCGGGTACTAAAACACTAGCAAGGATCCGGGTGACCGCGCTCAAGATGGGGCGCCACACGCGAGTATCCTTCGAGTATGTCGATCTCACGTCGCGATTTTCTTACCGGAAGCGCTATCTCAATCGGAGGCCTCCTAGGTGGCGTGCTCCAAGTTCCTTTCGCATCGATCGCAAATGCGGCGAGCACTGATATTGCCCACGGGTCTAGGTCGGTGTCGAAGGTGGCCCTTACCTTTCACGGCGCCGGGGATTTAAAGATCGCGCATTCCTTATTAAATATATTGAATAGCGCCAAGACTCCGGTCACCGTCTTTGCGGTCGGAACTTTCCTAGCCAGTGAACCAACAATTGCGAAAACAATTCTCGATGGTGGCCACGACCTCGGTAATCACACTATGACGCATACCCAGATGAAGACAATTTCGGCAGCTCGCGTTGACGCCGAGATTGCGGGATGCGC
>DAIOGD010000147.1:0-2684 GCA_036745395.1 Candidatus Nanopelagicaceae bacterium
GAGCAAGTAAGACACGTACGCGGGACGACAATTTGAGCATGCCAGAACTATATTTACGCTCCGCCGTCGAAGAGGCAGTTGTCACAATCAGAAAGGAACCTGCTAACAATTCGTCTATTTTCAACAAAAAGAAGGTAACACTTGTGACACCTCCCCTATGGAATCGCTTCTTCTGTGAAATCCTTAGGCATGCGCTCAACTCGTGTCATATTTGTCGAAAATGATGGAGCGCTCCGTCAACTCCTGGGTGAGACTCTGGCATCCCAGGATTCACTCGAAATCATTGGCTCTTTTGCATTGGCAGATCATGCCCTCGACCGAGAATTGGTTCGGAAAGCTGATGTTGCTCTCTTAGATTTCGGACTAGATAGTTCAGGACTCAACGGCATCGAACTTGGTATTGCACTCCGATCCATCAATGAATACATCGGAGTCGTAATTTACTCACAATTTAATGTGCGAAAAATGGTCAACCGCGTCCCAATCGCAATGCGATCTGGGTGGTCATTCTTTGAAAAGAATGGCGAAATGACCCCCACGGATTATGTTGAAATCCTCAAATCCACTTCAAACGGAAAAGGGAATTGGAATGAGTACGTTTTAGATTCGGCAACCGGCGCTGAAAACGAAACGAGCCTCTATTTTGCGCTCACCCCACGCCAACGCTCCATTATTGCCCTTGCTGCTCAAGGAATAACAGTTCAGGAAATTGCAGAAAAATTAGATATCAGTTATGTCTATGTTCGGAAAGAATTGTCCCGCGCGTATTCTATTCTCCTCCCCGATGCGCAAGATGGCGATGACCTTAAAACCCAGGCGATTCTTAAATATCTCGAGATCGTGAAGAGCTGATGGAAGAAAGTAAACTAAATCGTTTTGCTCATTGGCTTGGACCGTATGACTATAACTACCCGCTAATTTTTGCAGCGATAGTTACTCTCTACTCTGCCCAAACCAGGGTCTATTCCTACGCGTATAACTTTGGATCGGCGCGCACAGAATTCATGATGAAGTCCCTCATCATGAATATTTTCTTTGGACTGATTGTTGTTTCGCTTTTTCGTTTTGCGACACTTTTTCGACGCTCTGAATTTATTTCATTATGGAAATATCTCGCCGAAATCTTCTTGGTAATGTGCGGAGTTTCTTCTGCAATCTATATCTTCAATACTGCCATTAGACAGAGAGTTGGCTTGACCCGGACATGGGGGCCTGATGACACCTTCTTGACATTTACGAGTAAGTTATTTTTTGCCATTCTTTTTATTGCCTTCACCCACAGTGGGATTCGAACGGTGAGGCTTAGACTTAATCGAGCCTCCGAATTAATCGAGGAGCTCCAAGGAAAATATCGTTCTTTGGTTGAATCCGATGAAGAGATTCGTGGCCAAGCTTCGAGATATATTCATGATCGAGTTCAAGCAGAAATCACAATAGTGAGTACGAGGCTTTCCAAAGTTGCTTTGAATGAAGGGCATGATCTAAAGAGTACTCTGCAGCCAATAGTCGCGGATCTAGAAAAGATTCGATCCATCGACCTTAAAATGGTTTCTCAAATTCTCACCCCAAACATCGCCGCAGAAGGCCTCGATGGAGCGATCGAAACGCTTTGCAATCAATACAAAGGCGGTGTGGAATATATTTTTAACTTGGATTCCTCCATAAGGGAATGCAATGACGATATTTCACTAGGTATCTTCCGTATAGTTGAACAAGGTGTAATCAATTCAATCACCCACGGTCCAGCATCCAGAATTGCTATCAAGCTTGAGAGGACATTGCTCGATACTTACCTGGTGGAAGTTTCCGATAATGGCCCCGGCGCCATCGACATTAAACCTGGAAAAGGGAGTGTCATCATCGATGCCTGGTGTTCAATACTGGGGGGTGTCAAAGAGATTGAGAATCGACCAAATTACGGCTTCGTTCTTCGCGTGACTATTCCTGTCACGAAGCAATGACCGGTCTTAAAAGAAAACTATGGTGCGCTTGAAGGGACTCGAACCCCTAACCTTCTGATCCGTAGTCAGATGCTCTATCCGTTGAGCTACAAGCGCCGGTTGAGAAGTGAAGTATAACTGGCTTTTATGCCTTGCCCAAACCCAGTAAAGCTGCGATAGAGGTGGCTTTCACGCGGGGCCGGCCTTGTGTTTCACCAGCGGCGACTTCGGCGGCATTGATGCGCTGCCATACTTCTTGGGTAACTACATCGTGACCCGTAGGCAATAACTCGGTGATATCACCAGTTGCCTTTGGCAACTTCAAATCTTCAATCAATAACTTCACGACATCGGCAGCGTCGCTCTTGTTTGTACCGATGACGCCAGATGGTCCACGCTTGGCCCAACCCACTGCATAAATGTTGGAGCTTGGAACACGACCATCAACGTTGGCAATCTTGCCTTTGTCAAAGGTCACGCCGTCAATCGATGCTGACTCATAGCCGATGGCTGAGATAACTAGATCGGCTTTAATCGTGAAGGTCTTGCCCGAGTCGACGATAGCGTCGTTAATGACTTCATTAATACCGAAAGTAATCTCTTCAACTTTGCCATTGCCTTTAATCTCTTTAGGAGCAGCCAAGAAATGGAAGATCAGTTCGCGCTCGTTACTGTCCTTGGGGGTTTCAGCAACCAAGCGCATTGCTTCAAGATTGCTCTCTAAATGCTTTTCAATCTCGCCCG
>DAIOGD010000148.1:0-2617 GCA_036745395.1 Candidatus Nanopelagicaceae bacterium
GATGTCGATAGCGTCGGAGGATTGATTGCAAAAATCCTAGGACGTGTGCCGATTCCTGGAAGTACGATTTCGATTGCAGGAGTTAAATTAACTGCCGAACGACCAGTTGGACGGCGCCATCGAATCGCTACAGTTCTTGCGGAAAAGATCGAAAAGGAAGTTGATGAAGCGGAGTTAGTTCGCGAGCAATAATTGGCGTTAATTTAAGCCGTAAAGTTAGACAATATCAACGGGTAGAGTTAGCCCATGCGCATCGTTCGATTTACCCCAGCTGAAAGCGCTGGCCTAGGTAGCGATCCTCTTTTTGGAGTTCTAAACGATGAGAACCAAATCCTGGTCCTGCGTGGCGATCCGATCTATAGCGGAATTGTTCCAACCTCAAGCAAGGTCGCGCTAAATGACGTTCGACTATTAGCCCCGACTATTCCTCGGAGCAAAGTGGTTTGCGTCGGAAAGAATTATGCCGACCATGCCAAAGAGATGGATAGCGAAGTTCCAGAAGAGCCCGTTATTTTTATCAAACCGAATACATCGGTTATTGGGCCCAATGACACAATCAAGTGGCCGCGAATTACCGATCGGGTAGATTTTGAAGGCGAATTAGCGATTGTTATTGGGCGAATTTGCAAAGATATTTCAGCTGAAAACTATAAAGAGGTTATTTACGGCTACACCATTGCAAATGATGTAACGGCTCGAAACATTCAAAAGAAGGATGGCCAATGGGCCAGAGCAAAGGGCTTTGATACTTTCTGCCCACTTGGGCCATGGATCGAAACAGAATTCGAAGTAGGCGATCAAAAAATTCAGACAACACTAAATGGCGAAGTAAAACAATCGGAGCCATTAACTTCGATGATCTTTAAGATTCCGCAGATAATTGAATTTATAACTTCTGCGATGACCTTACTTCCAGGCGATGTAATTCTGACTGGAACGCCAGCCGGAATCGGACCAATGCCAGAAGGTGGCGAAGTTAGCGTTTCAATTGACGGACTCGGAACTCTTACGAATAAGGTATCTGCTCGTGGCCAATAACTCTGATAAACCAGTTCGCGTTCGATTTGCACCGTCACCTACTGGTGATCTGCACGTTGGAAATATTCGTACCGCGCTCTTTGACTGGGCTTATGCACGCCATACTGGAGGTCAATTTATTTTTAGAATTGAAGATACCGATCGCGAACGTGTTACCGACGAATACATTCAAGCCGCAATCGATACATTGAAATGGCTTGGCTTGGATTGGGATGAGGGCCCCGAAGTTGGTGGACCATATGGTCCGTACCTACAAAGCCAACGCCTAGATATCTACGCCGATTGGGCGGCAAAGTTTCTTGCCAATGGCGATGCCTATCATTGCTATTGCTCAAGTGAAGAATTAGAAGCAAGTCGGGAAGCTCAGAAGAAGGCAAATGTTGCCCCGGGCTATGACGGAAAATGTCGCTCGATTTCCGATGAAGACTTAGCGCGTTACAAGGCCGAAGGTCGAAAGCCAGTTCTTCGTATGCGCATGCCCGATGGCTCAACTACCTTCACCGATTCAATTCGTGGGGAAGTAACTTTCGATCATAATTTTGTACCGGACTTTGTTTTAGTTCGTGCCGATGGTTCACCGCTTTACACTTTGGCTGTTGCGGTTGACGATGTAATGATGAAGGTAACCCACGTTCTTCGCGGTGAAGATCTACTCTCTTCAACGCCACGACAGATTCGGGTTTACCAAGCCATGGGCGTGGCACCAGCGGACTATCCAACATTTGCCCACCTGCCATTTGTGATGGGTCAAGACAATGCCAAGCTTTCAAAACGTAATGGTGAAGTTTCGATTGCTTGGTATCGCGATCGCGGTTTCCTGCCAGAGGCAATCTGTAATTATTTAGCGCTCCTCGGTTGGTCGCCAGGGGAGGATCGGGAAAATGTAACGATGAAGGAGTTAACCGAACTCTTCACCGTGGAACGCGTTCATTCAAGTCCAGCTCGCTTTGATATGAAGAAACTTGAAGCGATAAACGGCGACAAGATTCGACTTCTGCCCCTTGAAGAATTACTTTCAAGAAGCCTGCCATTCCTAATAAAGGATGGCGTAATCTCTGGAACCAATGAAGAGATTGAAGTTGTAAAGAGCGCGCTTCCAATAATTCAAGAGCGCATTGCAACTCTTGCCGAAGTGACTCCGATGCTCAAATTCTTGTTTGCCAAGAATTTTGCAATCGATGCTGAAGAGTTACCGAAGGTTCAAGATGAACAGTCCCAAGCTGTACTTACAAAGGCGAAGGAAGTTCTTACTTCGTTAGCTGACTGGAGCCACGATTCGATTGAATCGGTACTTCGCACTGCATTGATCGAGGGGATGGCCCTTAAGCCACGAATTGCATTTGGCGCTGTTCGAGTAGCGGTAACGGGAAGTCATATCTCGCCGCCGCTCTTTGAATCGATGGAATTATTGGGGGCCGAACGCTCGCTTGCTCGAATCGCTGCTGCGATTAAATAAGGTCTTTATTGCCAGTTTTGGTCAGGTATCCTTAGGCCATCAATTTCGATAATTAGCGATTGAGATTGGTGGGGTATGGGGTAATTGGCAGCCCAGCTGATTCTGGTTCAGCTTGTCTAGGTT
>DAIOGD010000149.1:0-2616 GCA_036745395.1 Candidatus Nanopelagicaceae bacterium
GGGAGTGGTGAAATGGCAGACACGCAGGTCTTAGGAACCTGTGTCTTCGGACGTGTGGGTTCAAGTCCCACCTCCCGCACCAGAAATTTAATGATGCAAGTGGCTTTGAAGCTGGATTTGAAAGTTAAATCTAAAAACTAATTAGTTGCTGCTGCGAGCGCTTGCTTAGCCGCCAACAATTGCGCCGTGAATGCCTGGTAAATCTGTTGGTACTGGGTGTTGTAATCGGCGCTTGCCGCAGCCTTGGCCTTCGCATTATTTCCAGCGGCCTTAATAGCCTGATCTCTCATTGCCTTTGCATCTGCAACTGCGCGATCAAATCCAGCTGAAGCATTTGCTGCTGCTTGCGCATATGCAGACTTTGCCGCAGCGATTGCCGCTGCTTTTACTGTATCAACGGAAGGAGATGGATTAGCACTGACCTTAACGGTTGTGGAAGCACTGGCCTTTGGTGTTGGACTTGCTTTTGGTGCAGAAGAAGTTTGTGCGCTCGCTGTTGCAGAAGCCTTGGGTGAAGAAGAAGTTTGTGCGCTCGCTGTTGCAGAAGGCTTTGGTGTCTCAGGGGCTTTGCTTGCAACTGGTGCCGCTGATGCGACAGGAGCCGGAGAAGTTGCAGGTGCCTTACTTACAACTGGCGCATGTGATTCTGGTGCGCGGCTAACTACTGGTGCTGGTGAGGTTGATGCCGCAAAAGTTGCTGGAGAAAATGAAATGCTCGCAACCAACAGGAGACCTGTTGTTACTAATACTTTTTGCGAACGCATTATTTTCCTAACTAGTCACTCGTTTTATTCAAGTTAAATTTCACCTAATATCAAAATTATAACGTTTTCCTGTGAGCCAATTGTCTCACAGGTTGATGCCTTAGGCTCCATCAATGGCCATCTCATGGGCGGCGCGTTCGCGAAAGGCAATCCGGATTTTCCCGTTTGCCCTTGTGCTCATCATCGCGCTCCTTCCGTCGGTCAACTCTGATTTAGCACTTGGCGCCGATACCGGGAAGATCGATGAAGTCTCAATTCCAAGTCCGGAAAAAGATTTTCCAATTCGAACCGTTTATATCTGGACGCCACCTGGGAATTACCTACGCTCATCACTTCCCGTTGTTTACCTTTTGCATGGTTGGCCTGGAAGCCCAGCCTCAATGATCTCTGGAATTACCAAACCACTTATTGCTGCATTCGCGAAAGGCGCAAAACCTTTCATTGCGGTCTTTCCAGATGGAAATGCAAAAACACATGTTGATTCCGAATGGGCCGATAGTTCAGATCAAAAGGCGATGATTGAAACTTGGTTAACCACAAGCGTGATTCAAGCCGTTGAGTCAGATCGGATCCGCGACAAATCAGAACGCGCGATCGCTGGATTTTCTATGGGCGGCTACGGTGCCGGAATAATTGGCATTCACCACCCAGAGCTATATACCCAGATTGCCACGATGTCTGGTTACTTCATTATTGATGACCTAACTGGTGCCTTTGCAACTACCGACAAAATTAAGTCACAAAACCCAAGTAACTATTTAAACCAAGCAAATAAGTTTCGTTGGTATGTATCGGTCGGAAAGAACGATTTCACTCATCCGATTTATGGCCAAGCCACATATTGGACCAACAAGCTAAAGAGCGTTAAGGCGCCTTACGTCCTTCACATGCCACCGGGCTATCACGACTTCAACTTTGTTGGAAATGAAATTGGATTAATTGCGAATTGGTTTGTCTGGCCAAAAGCGCCTATAACTCAAGCACCACAAAGTCCTACACCAATACCAACTGCGATTACGCCTGTGCCTTCAATTTCGTCTTCGCCAGCGGCGACCCAGAGTCCTTAAACGACTTAATTTGTTCTAGATTTGTTCTAGAACCTCGCGCAATTGTCCTAGGTGTGCAAACGTGTGGCCACCGGCCTTCTCAATTATTTGCGAAAGCTTTATCTCACCGGCATCCGGGTGAACAGAGATGCGATCCCAATCGCCATCTGGAATTTGACCCAAAATATCTACAACACCTCTTTGGATTCCCTCGATCGCTGCGATTGATGCGACCGGCGAGCGCCTGGCATAGTTCAAGCGGGTGGGATAAATATCTTCGTTAAAAGGCAGGATGGCTGGCTTCTCATCGGCGAGCGCAAATAAATAGCGAGTCGAAAAATGCATTTCCGAATCAGCCATGTGATGGATGACAAAGGCCGCCGACCACGAATCCGATGCTGGGGACTTTGCGAAATCCTCGGGTGAAATTGTTTTAGCTAGTTCAATAAATTGGCGACTATTTTGTAGGTAGGTTTCCAGGAGTTGCTTACTCATATCTCGAGCCTAATGGGGTTAAGCCCAATTCGAAAGTGGCCTCACCCGCAAATGAAATGACCACCATTCCGCCGTATGCGTGAGCGGGAAGGGCTTGAATTGGTGAGGTGCTAAGAAGGCTTTGGAAACCATAAGATAGGACCAGTATCCGCAGGCTTGATGGGGAGTAAAAATGGCTGAGAAGAATTTCCGTAACTGGGTCGGTTTCAAAGAAGAAGAGACCGCTGCTCCTAGTGATAATGCAGTTGAAAGAATTCGCCAACTCGAAGCTCAATTATCTGATCTTCGTTCTCGTCGTGACATCACAAGTC
>DAIOGD010000150.1:0-2603 GCA_036745395.1 Candidatus Nanopelagicaceae bacterium
CATTACTTGAAAAATCAAAGCATGCGGCAATAGTTAATACTTGTTCAGTTGCAGCTACCGCGGGAATTCCTAAGCGTGCGCTTTACAGTGCATCAAAGGGTGCGGTCCTTTCATTGACACAAGCGATGGCAAATGATCACTTGGCACAAAACATTCGCGTTAACTGTGTTAACCCAGGAACTGCAGATACGCCTTGGGTTCAACGCCTTTTGGCACAAGCCGCTGATCCAGCTGCAGAACGCGCAGCACTTGAAGCACGTCAACCAATGGGTCGCTTAGTTTCTGCCGAAGAAGTTGCAAGTGCAATTTGCTACCTTGCTTCACCACTTCAAGGTTCAACGACTGGAACCGCGTTGGCAGTTGATGGTGGCATGCAAGCACTTCGTATTCCAAAGTAATTAAATGTCACAAGAGCCGGACTTAAATCAGAGGCTGGAAATTCTTAAGGCTGCAAAGAATGTGGCAGTCGTAGGTGTTTCAGATAAACCAGATCGTCCAAGTTACGGCGTAGTTCAATGGTTAGTGGCAAATACGCCCTACAAATTATTCTTTGTTAATCCGGTAATTACCGAACTCTTTGGGCAACCAGTTTATAAATCTCTTGCCGATATTCCAGAGAAAATAGATTTGGTTGATGTATTTCGAAACCCTCGAGATATCCCGCCGGTTATGGATGCCGCAATTGAAATTGGCGCCAAAGCATTTTGGATGCAACTTGGAATTAGTGAAGCGGATGCTGCGGAAAAGGGAAGAGCGGCTGGATTAGATGTAGTTCAGGATGCTTGCATCAAGATTGAGTATCAGCATCTTCTAAAATAAGAGATACCGAATTAATGCACCAACGTTGATCGGTTGGTACGTCATAGCCTTCACCTTCAAATACGTGGCCTAGGTGCGAATCACACTTTGCACAACGAACTTCGGTGCGGATACGTGGAGCTAGCGAACGATCTTCAATTAATTTAACTGCGTCGTCAGATGTTGGGGCATAGAAAGATGGCCAACCGCATCCCGAGTGGAACTTAGTTTCGCTTCTAAATAATTCATTGCTGCACGCTTTACAACGATAGCTTCCAACTTTGTCGGTATCGGTGTATTCCCCAGTAAAGGGGCGTTCGGTCGCCCCTTTACGAAGTACTTCATAGGAGAGCGGATCAAGGCGAGCCTTTAGCTCCGCTTCATCTATTTGGAATTCACTCACGCAGAAACCTTAACCAAGTTATCTGCCTTTTCCTTATTTGCAATACGTAACCACGAGACAAAGCCCCAGATTACGAATGCGCCGTAGAAGACGTACATAAAGGCGGTTGGGTAGTAGTGACCGCGAATATCAAGTGGTACACCTACTGCATCTACTGCAATCCAAACCAACCAGAACTCAACATAGCCACGGGCTAAGCCGTAGGTTGCAAGTGCGGTTCCGGTAAAGATCCAGGAATCTGCCGCGATATTCCATGAACCACCAATCGCGGTGATTGCAAAGAATGTTGCAAAGTAGAAGGCAACTGCTGCTGGGACGAGAAACATCTTTTCTTTTGTTGTTGTCCAGCGAATATTTACTAGCGGATTATTTTCACCGACATTCTTGCGGCGATTGTTTTGCCACTTCCACCAGCCATAAAGGCTTACTGCGATAAGCAATAGTTGACGGCCTGCTTGTCCAAGCATGGTGCGGCTTGTTTGGTGTGGATCCCACATACTTCCAATAAACAATGTGAAGAGAAGGACATTTCCCATAATCCCAATTGGCCAGGTCCACATCTTGCGTCGCATGCCAAGAAGGGCGCTAGCTAAACCGAAAATATTTCCGATTATTTCTTTCCAATAAATTGCTTGTGTGTACTTATTTCCAAAATGGACTTGCGCATTAAAAAGCCAGTGAATTACTGACATGGGTAACCCGTTTCTACGTACTCCTCTCATCCGGACTTTAACCGTCGGTTCTGGAATTTCACCAAATCCACCGTTAGCTGGTTGCAAACGGGTCGCAGACTTTAACTGCCGGTTCGGAATTACACCGACCCTGAAATACGTAGGCGTATTCTCACACGAGCCTTGAAAAAGGGAAACTTGAAACTGTTGCGACGCTATTCTTAAGCCATGAGAACACTTGCCGAATCTTCAGTCCAATTAGCCCCAGCCCTAACTGGCTTGCGCCTATTTATTCACGTGATCGCAGCAACGATCTGGGTTGGCGGACAATTCACACTTGCAGCGCTCGTTCCGGTTCTTCGCCGTTCCAACCCCGAGCTTCCAAAGACTGTGGCAAGAGCATTCAACAAGATTGGTTGGCCGGCATATTTCGTTCTTTGGGCATCAGGTGCTTGGAACTTAGCGAATGTTCCAAGTGATGCACCGAAGAGTTATCACGCTGTTATCGGAATCAAGATGACCGTTGTAACGCTTTCTGGTGTTGCTGCATATCTTCATTCAAAGTCAAAGAATCCAAAGTCAATTGCAATCTGGGGTTCTGTAAGTGGCTTGGCTGCAATCGGTGCTACTTATGTTGGAGTAATGCTCGCTGGTTAATACCAATATGAAGAAACTCATTAAACGCACGATCAAGTTATTCACGAATCGTCGCGCCTGGGTTCGCCAAATTG
>DAIOGD010000151.1:0-2585 GCA_036745395.1 Candidatus Nanopelagicaceae bacterium
TGCACTAAATAATGGCAGTGCGACTAGATAAACCAAATAGTTATTTGCCTTCATTATCGCTTCAACAAACTAGCATCATCAACAGATGCTGATCGACGGGATCGGAAAATAGTGACGATAATTGCCAAGCCAACGACAACTTCACAGGCTGCAACAACCATGGTGAAGAAGGATGCAACTTGGCCATCAAGATTTCCATTAAGTCGAGAAAAAGTAACGAAAGCTAAGTTTGCGGCGTTAAGCATTAATTCCACGCACATAAAGACGACGATTGCGTTTCGACGAACCACAACTCCGACGGCGCCAATTGTGAATAAAGCGGCTGAAAGATATAGGTAATTTGCGATATCCATTTAGTCCTCCTCCACTTCCTTAACTTCTAATTCAAAGATCTTTTGATCCAACATATCTCCGCGTGCCTTCAGCGTTGCTGAAATAGAAGTTGGCGCTGGTGTGCCATCTGGGAGAAGGGCTGGCACATCTACCGCGTTATGGCGGGCATAAACACCGGAACTTGGAAGACCGGCGGCGGTTGAAAGCGACTTTCCGCGGAATCTTGCAGCCGATAGATCTCTTTGAAGCGTGCGCGACTTTAACTTCTGGCTATGAGCCAAGACCATCGCACCGAGGGCAGCGGTAATTAAAAGCGCTGAAACAACTTCAAAAGCCCAGACATATTTTGTGAAAAGTGATTCGGCAAGTGATTGCACATTGCCTTTTACATTTGATTCGGCAAGCCCAAATGCGCTGTGACCAACTGTCGCGCGGCCAATTAATGAAAGTAGTAGTCCGCCAAAACCAATAGCTGCGGTGATCGAAGTAGCACGCTGGCCCTTGATTGTTTCAACTAAAGAATCGGAGGCATCGACACCAACCAACATCAGAATAAATAGGAAGAGCATCATTACTGCGCCGGTATAAACAACAATCTGAACGATTCCAAGGAATAGCGCATCTTGTGCAATATAGAAGAAGGCAAGCGAGATCATGATCCAAGCTAGTAACAAGGCAGAGTGAACCGCCTTCTTTACAACTAACATTCCAAGTGCGGCAAGAACCGACATCGGAGCCAAAATCCAAAAGAGAATTGCTTCTGGGGTTTTTGTCTGGCCAAGTTGTAGCGCAAGGTTAAGCATTGGTATTGCCCTTCACTTCCCCACGGTAGTAAGAAAGGTGATTTGTTCCTTCCGCCATTGGATGCGGAGGTTGCAACATTCCTTGGCGAAGCGGCGCCAAAAGATCTTCCTTCTCAAAAATCAACTTCTCGCGAGATGTATCTGCCAATTCAAAATCATGGGTCATTGTTAATGCACGAGTTGGGCAGGCCTCAATACAGAGTCCGCAGAAGACACAGCGAAGGTAATTAATTTGATAGACCTTGCCATAACGCTCTCCTGGTGAATAACGCTCATCATCGGTGTTATTAGCACCTTCAACCAAGATCGCATCTGCTGGACAAGCCCAGGCGCAAAGTTCACAGCCAATGCACTTCTCTAGACCGTCGTCATATCGATTTAGTTGGTGGCGACCATGGAATCGTGGCTTGATATCAACCGGTGCTTCTGGGTATTGAACAGTATTTACTTTCTTAAACATTGTTATGAAAGTGACCCAAAATCCCTGCATTTGCTTTAGGAAAGAAGCTGGCTTATCCATTTAGTTGCTCCATCTTCTTGTTAGGTAATTCTGGAATTGGAAAATCAGGAGTGGCATAAGAAATTACCGAATCTTCCTCAATGCGCTTATTCTTGGAGCGATCGAAGAGCATTGAAACCGAGAGAATCACAAGAACAGTGCCAAGGGCAAAACCAAGGACCGCAGCACGAGAAGCCTTTTCATTAGAAAGTACTCGCATTGTTGAGACGATCATGATCCAAACAAGACTTACTGGAATCAAAACCTTCCAACCAAATTGCATGAATTGGTCGTAACGCATTCTTGGCAAAGTTCCGCGTAACCAAACGAAGATAAAGAAGAAAGCCGAAATCTTAATTAGGAACCAAACGAGTGTGAACCAGCCGCCCAACCAGTTTTCGGTGAATGCTAAACCTGGGAGTGCGTGGTAACCGTTTAGGAAGAGCGTTGTTGCTAGTGCAGATACGCCAACAATATTTACATATTCAGCTAAGAAAAATAGGGCGAACTTAAGTGATGAATATTCGGTATGGAAGCCGCCAACTAATTCGCCTTCGGCTTCAGCCAAGTCGAATGGTGCCCGGTTTGTTTCGCCAACCATAGAGATTGCGTAAATTACAAATGATGGGAAAAGCGTTACACAGAACCACCAGTGATGTTGTGCTTCGATGATGCTAGAGGTGGACATAGATCCGGAGTAAATGAAGACCGCGACAAGTGAAAGTCCCATCGCAACTTCATAAGAAATCACCTGTGCGCTAGAACGGAGTCCACCAAGTAATGGATAAGTTGAACCGGAGGACCAACCAGCCATAACAATTCCGTAGACGCCAACCGAAGCTACGGCCAATACATAAAGAACACCGACGGGTAGATCGGTTAATTGCATGTAAGTCTGATGACCAAACAAAGTTACTTTGCCGGTCATTGGAATAACGGCAAATGACATA
>DAIOGD010000152.1:0-2536 GCA_036745395.1 Candidatus Nanopelagicaceae bacterium
GTGAATTGGGTTCGGTTATCGCTCAAATCGATGCCGTCAAACCACAACTTCTTGTCATTGACTCTATTCAAACTATTTCTTCTTCAACGGTTGATGGTGCACCTGGTGGCGTAACCCAAGTACGCGAAATTGCCGCAGCGCTTATAAGAATTGCAAAGGAACGGGCTATCACTTTAATTTTGGTTGGCCACGTAACGAAAGATGGTTCTATCGCCGGACCAAGACTTCTAGAACACTTAGTTGATGTTGTCCTAAACTTTGAAGGCGAGCGACACTCACGGCTTCGCTTAATTCGCGCGATCAAAAATCGCTTTGGCGCTTCTGATGAAGTTGGCTGCTTCGATATGAATGAATCGGGAATTACCTCACTTCCAGATCCAACCGGATTATTTACAACTCGCCATAGCGAACCAGTTCCCGGAACTTGCGTGACGGTTACGTTGGAAGGTCGTCGACCACTTCTTGCAGAGATTCAAGCTTTGGTAAGTGCACCAGTTCCTGATGGACGTGATTGGGGTAATTCAAGAAGAGTTACATCCGGATTAGATAACCCACGTACCTCAATGACTTTAGCGGTCTTGGAGTTACGTGCGAATATAAAGATTTCTGGGCGCGATGTATATGTTGCAACAGTTGGCGGAATGAAAATTGCCGAACCCGCTGCAGATTTAGCAGTCGCGTTAGCAGTTGGTTCCGCGGCGAAAGGTTTAGCGCTACCGGCGGATTTAATCGCGATTGGTGAAGTTGGTTTGGCTGGCGAAATTCGCAAGGTAACTGGTGCCACTCAACGAATTCAGGAAGCAGCCCGCTTAGGTTTTAAACGTGCCATGGTTCCAATGGGCAGCGATATAAAGATCGCTGGAATTGAAATTATGGAGGTCGCCCGCTTAGAGCAGGCGATCGCTCGCGTAAAGATTAATTAATCAGTTGTAGTTGGTGTCTCGGCGAGATCACCAGGTGTATCTGGTGTTACTGCCTTCGGAGTACCAGTGAAGCTAAATACTTCTTCATCACCAGAAACCGTTACATCAACCAAAGTGATCTCTCCTGGCTTAACATCACCAAAGAGAATCTTCTCTGATAGAACATCTTCGATCTCACGTTGAATTGTGCGACGAAGCGGTCTTGCACCAAGAAGCGGATCGTAACCACGCTTTGCTAACAAAGCCTTAGCTTCGGTAGTTAGTTCGATGGTCATATCTTGAGCACGTAGACGTTCATCAAGACCAGCGATCATGAGATCTACGATTTGAATGATTTCTGTTTCGCTTAGTTGATGGAAGACGATTACATCATCAATACGATTTAGGAATTCTGGACGGAAATGAGATTTAAGTTCCTCATTAACTTTGCCCTTCATCCGCTCGTAATTGGTACTTAGGTCAGCAGAGTTTGTGAATCCAAGATTTAAACTCTTTGAAATATCACGCGTACCGAGGTTGGTGGTCATGATGATGATGGTGTTCTTGAAGTCAACGGTGCGACCTTGTGAGTCAGTTAAGCGACCATCTTCTAGAACTTGAAGAAGTGAGTTAAAGATATCTGGGTGTGCCTTTTCGATCTCATCGAATAGAACCACTGAGAATGGCTTGCGACGTACCTTCTCGGTTAGTTGGCCACCCTCGTCATATCCAACGTAGCCTGGAGGTGCACCGAATAAACGAGAGGCGGTGTGCTTCTCAGAGTATTCAGACATATCCAATTGGATAAGCGCATCAGAATCACCAAATAAGAATTGCGCAAGTGTTCGTGAAAGTTCGGTCTTACCAACGCCAGAAGGACCAGCGAAGATAAATGAACCACCAGGACGACGTGGATCTTTAAGTCCGGCTCGAGTACGGCGAATTGCTTGTGACAACGCCTTGATCGCTTGATCTTGTCCGATAACGCGACGATGTAGTTCATCTTCCATGCGAAGTAGACGAGCTGTTTCGGCTTCGGTTAACTTGAATACTGGAATACCAGTTGCATTTGAAAGAACTTCGGCAATTAACTCTTCGGTTACTTCTGCAACCTGATCTAGATCGCCAGCCTTCCAAGTCTTTTCGCGTTCATTCTTCTCTGCGATTAAGTTCTTTTCCTTATCGCGAAGTGAAGCTGCGCGTTCAAAGTCTTGCGAATCAATTGCTGATTCCTTTTCTTTGCGAGCATCTGCAATCTTGGTGTCATATTCACGAAGCTCTGGTGGCGCAGTCATGCGACGGATGCGCAGTCTTGAGCCAGCTTCATCAATTAGGTCGATTGCCTTATCCGGCAAGAAGCGATCAGAGATATAACGATCAGCCATTTGTGCGGCGCCAACAAGTGCTCCATCAGTAATTGAAACCTTGTGGTGTGATTCGTAGCGATCGCGAAGTCCCTTAAGGATTTCAATTGTATGTTCAACTGTTGGTTCTGAAACTTGAATTGGTTGGAAGCGGCGCTCTAGCGCGGCATCCTTCTCAAAGTGCTTGCGATATTCATCAAGGGTAGTTGCACCGATTGTCTGTAATTCACCGCGAGCAAGCATTGGCTTCAAGATGCTGGCAGCATCAAT
>DAIOGD010000153.1:0-2523 GCA_036745395.1 Candidatus Nanopelagicaceae bacterium
GTCAGATTTCGAACCCTTAGTGCTTCGCTGCTAAGTTTTGATTTTTTTTCATGTAGAAAGAAAGCGATCGACAGAAGTAGCCCTACCAAAATTACTTCTGATAAAAGTTGAAGGTCTTTTACAAGTACAACAAAAAATTGAAGCCCAGATGTGTAACTATGAAAGTGGGTATTTGATGCGGCTAAGTGCACGTGCGGCGAAATTACTTGCGATTTGGCTTGCGAGTAGTTTTATTGCCAGCTGGCTTCTTGGTGCCACCAAAACTCTGCTTGGCATACCAAATTAAGAAAATTAGAACGAAGAGCGCCAAAACTAGAAGCGTATAAACAAAGGCATTTGAACCACCATTTAAATTGGCATTCGCACCACTCGAAGAAGCGCTAGATGGTGCTGCGCTCGGCGTAGAGATAACTGAGGGCGCATTGAAATTAAATGTGTACGAACCAGTTAGTGGTGTGTCATTTACTCCAAGCAAGGTATAAGTGACGGTGTATACACCAGTTAAAGTCAAAGGCTTTAATCCAACAACGGCGCTATTTCCATTAATTGTTAACGAACCGTCATCAACCTGAAGTCCATTTGGATCGTTTACGACAATTTGGTTTCCCTGATCCATCAAAGCAGTAGCGGTTGTAATTGAAACTGCATTTGGCGCGACATTTAGCGAAGAACCAGCAACCGGTGAAGAAATAGTGATGCTGTTAGCAAAGGCGGCGGATGGTGCGGCAATCAACAAGATTCCCATCACTAATGCGGCTAAACCTGACTTACGCATCTGCCAACCCTTCCTTCGATTAGAAGTAATTCTCTCACCTCTTTACAATAGTGACCATGCCTACCTATGAATATGCCTGCACTGCCTGCGGCCATGAATTTGAGGCATTTCAATCTTTTAGCGATGCCGCACTCACCGAATGCCCAGAATGCAAGGGTGAAGTTCGCAAGGTATTTTCAAATGTTGGTGTTGTATTTAAAGGCTCTGGTTTTTATAAGACGGATTCCAGGTCATCTAGTTCACCATCATCTCCAGCGACACCTACAGCTAAACCTGCAACACCACCACCAGCGGCGCCAGCAAGTTAATTAACCGTTAACTAACCATGGTGCGGGGGCTTATCGCCCGCAATTTCTTCATCTCTGCGACGCGAATCATCTTCCCGCGGATCGATTTCATCCGAGGTTACCTTCGGCAAGATATTAGGATCGCTCATAGATTAATTGTATTCGCAAATCCACAAACATCTGGAGTCAATTGTGTTCGAGAAACTTGGTCACTTAACTGTTCGCAGACGCAAGAGCGTTCTGGCAATCTTTATCGTTCTATTGGTTGCCTTTGGCGTCATGGCGAGCTTGGCGGTGCCAAGACTTTCTGGTGGCGGGTATTCAAATCCAAATAGCGATGCGGCAAAAGCGAGCAAGTATCTTCGCGATACCTTCCATGTTAAAGATCCCGCGGTAATTCTCGAAGTAAAGTCGACTTCATCCGTACAAGACCCAGCAGTTGCAGCGAGTGCGCAAGCACTTGAAAAGCAAGTTGCTGCGGAACCCGGCGTAATGAAAACTCTTTCGTACTGGAGCGCTGGTGGAGCACCAACTCTGGCAAGTAAAGATGGCAAGGCAGCTTACTTATTTGTTTATTCAAATGAAGTCGATCCGCTAAATGCCAAACCGCTTGGAAAATTGATGGCGGCTAAGTACACCGGCAGCTTTAAGAATTTAACGATCTATGTCGGTGGTGTAGCAACGTTTAACTCCGGCCTAAGCGACAAGATTTCAAAAGATTTAGGGTTAGCTGAAGGAATTTCAATTCCGCTTACTTTCGCACTTCTTCTATTTGTTTTCGGTGGACTTATCTCAAGCGCTACCCCATTGGTTGTTGGAGTAAGCGCAATCCTTGGATCACTGGCAATCATCTATTTAATAAGCCTATTTACCGGCGTAAGTATCTTTGCCCTAAATCTAATAACCGGTATGGGCCTTGGCCTTGGCATCGATTACGCGCTTTTGATTGTTAATCGTTTCCGCGAAGAACTCCACCACGGTAAGAATGTGGAAGATGCAATCGTTAACACTGTTCGCACAGCTGGAAAAACTGTTTTCTATAGTGGTGTCACCGTCATTATTACTTTGACCGCGCTTACCTTCTTCCCACTTATGTTCTTAAAGTCATTTGGTTATGCCGGTATTAGCGTTGTTGCAATGGCAATCTTTGCCGCGCTAATTCCATTCCCGGCGATTTTGGCTTTGATTGGAACCAACATTGATAAGTACACAATACGAAAGAGTGCGATCACACCAAAGGCCGATGGTCGTTGGGCGCAAACCGCACGATTTGTTATGCGTCGTCCAATCGCTGTTGTTGTACTTTCTTTAACAGTCCTTGCCGTAATCGCTTCACCAATTAAAGATATTGTCTTCTCGCAAGCCGATGCTCGCGTAATGCCGGCATCATCACCGCTTTCAATCGCTAATGCGATGGCCCTTAAGGATTTCCCAGGCCAAGAAGGCAACCCAGTTGAATTC
>DAIOGD010000154.1:0-2523 GCA_036745395.1 Candidatus Nanopelagicaceae bacterium
TAACAACGGTCGCATCGTATGGCGGACGCCAACCTTCAAGAATCTTTGAACCTGCAGTTGTTGGAATTCCTTCTTGGGCCAAAATATCTTTAAGCGCAAGTGGAACGCCAGCTAATGGCGAAAGCGATTCACCCTTAGCAATCTTTGCATCTACTGCTTTTGCTTGTTCTAGAGCGCCCGATTCATCGACATACAAAAAGGAGTGAACTTTCCCATCGGTCTCTTTAATACGATCTAGATGTGCCTTTGTGAGTTCAACGCTAGAGATCTCTTTCTTAGCAACAGCGCTTGCCATCTCACTTGCGGTTGCGAAAATATCTGCCATTTATTCCTCGCCAAGAATCTGAGGAACTTTAAAGCGCTCTTCATCTTTTGCCGGTGCACCAGATAGAGCTTGCTCATTTGTAAGGCTGGGCTTGACTACATCTGGGCGAAAGATATTTGTCATCTCAAGTGGGTGTGAAGTTGGAGCAATATCCGAAGTCGCAACTTTTGAAACGGCCTTAACGGCGCCGAGAATTGAATCCAATTCACTAGCCATGTGATCTAGCTCGTCTGGAGTCATTTCGATTCGAGCCAACTTTGCTAGGTGGGCTACATCCTCGCGAGAAATCTCTGCCATGTGCGCACTCTATCGTGAGCCAGGACCTACTAATAAATCGAAATTATGAGCGAATCTGCCCGTTACCGGTAACAATCCAAGTAGTAGTAGTCATTTGTTCAAGTCCCATTGGGCCACGCGCGTGAAGCTTCTGATTTGAGATTCCAATTTCCGCCCCAAATCCCATTTGTTCGCCATCGGTAAATCTTGTTGATGCATTAACCATAATTGCTGCGGCATCAAGCAGCGAAATAAATTTAGCCGCACTTTCATCGGATTCGGTCACAATCGCTTCAGTATGTTTTGTTCCGTACTTCGCAATGTGGTCAGCTGCTGCCAAAATATTTGGAACTACCGCAACATTCATTTCTAATGAGTTGTATTCCGTGCTCCAGTTATCTTCACTTGCGGCATTAACCTTAATTCCGATTGAATCGGCTATCTTCTTAGTTGCTGGATCCACATTCATAATTACTTGCGACTCAGAAAGCGCAGCTAGGGCGATTGGTAAAAATTTATCAGCAAGCGATTCATGAACAAGAAGTGTTTCAGCGGCATTGCAAACACTTGGACGATGAGTCTTTGAATTAATCAAAATTGGTAGCGCCTTGGCCAGGTCAGCCTTCTCATCAACATAGACATGGCAGACGCCAGCGCCGGTCTCAATTGTTGGTACTGAACTCTCGTCTACAACAGTTCGAATAAGAGCGGCGCTTCCTCGTGGAATAACTAGATCTACTTTGCCGCGGGCGTTCAATAAGGCCGCAACCGTAGATCGATCATGGGAAGGGACTAACTGAATTACATCTGGCGAGATGGCCGTTTTTTCCAATGCTCGACGCATAACTTTCACTAGTACGGCATTACTTGAACTCGCACTTGATGAGCCGCGTAGAAGCGCGGCGTTTGCTGACATCAACAAAATTACAGCCGCATCCACAGTTACATTTGGCCTCGCTTCATAAACCATTCCAACTACTCCGAATGGGACGGTGACTTGCTTTAAGTGCAGTCCATTAGGCAAGGTATTTTCGCGAATTGTTTTTCCGATTGGGTTTGGCAAGTTAGATACTTGGATTGCCCCATCGGCAATTCCACCGATGCGTTCCGGATTGAGAAGGAGTCGATCCTGAAGTGACTCAGACATGCCATCTGCTTTAGCGCGAACCATATCTTCGTTATTTGCGGCAAGGATTTCATCTTTGCTCGCCAAAATTTCCTTTGCAATTTCACCCAGTGCAGCGCTTCGTTCAGCACCCGATGCGGCGATTAGCGTGCGAGCCGCCAAGCGAGCCTTGTCGGCTAATTCCTTGACTATCGCAGTGGCTTCCATGTTCCTAGCCTAGAGGAACATACCCTTATCTCATGAAACGTTATCTTCGATTCCTGCGCAATACCCTGGTCGTGCTTGTTGCTTTTGCAGTAGCACTTACTGGATTCACAAAATTCATTCACTATCCGAATCCAATCGCGGCAATTCGCTTAGGTTTGGCACCTGCATCTAAGACGCCAACCTTGATGCCGTGGCACACCATTACACCGGCAAGCAAGCCAATTGCTTGGCCAACATCATCGGAGAAGATGCCAGAAACTGTTCCATGGGAGAACGGATCAATTACCTTTCAAGATTTCCTAAAGAAGAGCTATACAAATGCCTTTTTAGTAATTCGAAATGGCGTTATTACTTATGAATATTATGGAAAGGGCTTTACCCAAAGCACTGTTTTTCCATCTTATTCTGAAGCAAAGACCATGACCTCTATTGTTATTGGCCAATTGATTCATCAAGGAAAAATTGCGGAATCAGATACCTTTGTAAAGTATTTCCCGGAATATAAGACTGGGACCTCGTTCGACAAAGTAACAATTCAATCGCTCCTAGATATGCAAGCTGGTGTTGGCGTAAGCGATAACTACCCAAG
>DAIOGD010000155.1:0-2519 GCA_036745395.1 Candidatus Nanopelagicaceae bacterium
CGCGAAGGTGGCCGCACCGTTGGTGCAGGTCGCGTTACCAAGATCATCAAGTAACAAACTCGCTTCAATAGTAAGTGGCCCGAAAGGGCCACTTACTAAGCAAGAAAGAACTACGAACCCGAAGATTTATTAAAAGCAGTAAAGATAAAAAGGAGAAGCAAATGGCGGGACAAAAGATCCGCATTCGGCTTAAGGCTTACGACCACGAAGTGATCGATAACTCTGCGAAGAAAATCGTTGAGACTGTCGAGCGCACTGGTGCAACAGTCGCAGGCCCAGTTCCGTTGCCAACAGAGAAGAACACATTTTGTGTTATTCGCTCTCCTCACAAGTACAAGGACAGCCGCGAACATTTCGAGATGCGCACCCATAAGCGCCTAATCGACATCATCGACCCAACTCCTAAGACAGTTGACTCTTTGATGCGTCTCGATCTCCCAGCCGGCGTTGACATTGAGATCAAGCTCTAAGGGACGCGACAACAAATGACATATAAGAAAACTATTCAATCCGAAGGCGCCGCAGTTAAGGGCATCCTCGGTAAGAAGCTTGGAATGACCCAAGTCTTCGATGCAAACAACAAGATTGTTCCAGTAACAGTTATTGAAGCTGGTCCATGCGTTGTTACCCAGGTTCGTACTGCCGAGAATGATGGTTACACAGCTGTGCAACTTGCATTCGGTGCGGTTGATCCTCGCAAGGTAACCAAGCCAGAAGCTGGTCACTTTGCCAAGGCTGGCGTAACACCTCGCTCAGAAGTTGCAGAACTTCGCACCTCAGATGTTTCAACATACTCAGTTGGTCAAGAACTTCGCGCAGATGTCTTTGCAGCTGGCGACATTGTTGATGCAACCGGAACTTCACGCGGTAAGGGATCTGCTGGTGTTATGAAGCGCCACGGTTTCTCTGGTATCGGAGCTTCTCACGGTGTTGACCGTAAGCACCGTATGCCTGGTTCAATCGGTAACCGAACAACACCAGGTCGCGTTTTCAAGGGCAAGCGAATGATGGGACGTATGGGTGTTGAAACCGTTACAACCCAGAATCTCTTGATTCATTCAGTAGATGCTGAGAAGTCACTTCTTCTAATCAAGGGTGCAGTTCCAGGCGCTACCAACTCAATCGTCTTTATCCGCTCAGCGGCAAAGAAGGCTGTATCAGAACAGGCAGGTGCATAACTAAATGGCACTTAAATTAGACGTTAAATCTGCAGACGGAAAGGTCACCGGCAGCGTAAATCTGCCTGCTGAAATTTTCGATGTGCAAGCAAACGTTCCACTAATCCACCAAGTAGTAGTTGCACAACTTGCAGCTGCTCGTGCTGGAACCGCAAAGGCAAAGACCCGCGGTGAAGTTAGTGGTACCGGTAAGAAGCCTTTCAAGCAGAAGGGAACCGGCCGCGCTCGTCAGGGTTCTGTCCGTGCACCTTTGCAACGCCACGGTGGAGTTTCACATGGACCAGTTCCACGTTCATATGATCAACGCACACCAAAGAAGATGATCAAGGCGGCACTTAAGGGTGTTCTTTCAGATCGTCAACGCGAAGATCGCATTCACGTAATTAATGAGATTGCTTCAGCCCCAACAACAAAGGGTGCAATTTCAGCAGTGCGTCAATTCTCAGATCGCAAGAACCTTCTTGTTGTTCTAGCTCGCACCGAAGATGTGGCATGGCGTTCACTTCGCAATGCAGACAACCTTCACCTAATCGTTAATGATCAATTGAATGCCTATGACGTTCTAGTAAGCGATGACATTGTCTTCACTGAAAGCGCAATCAAGGAATTCATCACAAAGCCAGCAACGGCAGTTGCCCGAGAGAGCGAAGTTGAGGTGTCAGCATGAAAGATTACCGCGACGTACTCCTAGCACCTGTTGTATCTGAAAAGTCTTATGGACTTTTGGATGAGAACAAGTACACATTTTTAGTTGATCCACGTGCCAACAAGACTGAAATCAAAATTGCAGTCGAGAAGGTATTTGGCGTCAAAGTTATAAGCGTTAACACCATGAACCGCGAAGGTAAGCGCAAGCGCACTCGCGTTGGTTTTGGAAAGCGCAACGACACCAAGCGTGCGATCGTGCACGTTGCTGCCGGTGACCGCATCGACATCTTCGGAGGTCCAGTCTCCTAGTCGGAGCTGGATTTGAAAGGGATATATAAATGGCACTTCGTAAACTAAAGCCGACCACTCCGGGTCAACGCGGCGCAAGCGTTCCAGATTTCGCTGAAATCACACGCACCACACCAGAGAAGTCATTGGTTCGTCCAATTCACTCAAAGGGTGGACGTAACGCAAGTGGAAAGATCACAGTTCGTCACCAAGGTGGCGGCCACAAGCGTGCATATCGTCTAATTGATTTCCTACGTAACGATAAAGATGGCATCCCAGCAAAGGTTGCCCATATCGAATACGACCCAAATCGCACAGCTCGTATTGCCCTCCTTCACTATGCAGATGGCGAGAAGCGTTACATCATCGCTCCTGCAAAGTTGAACCAAGGCGACAAGATTGAGA
>DAIOGD010000156.1:0-2512 GCA_036745395.1 Candidatus Nanopelagicaceae bacterium
GCACTGGAAATCTAGTTGTTTTATTTGGTGCAAAGACTGGTGGCGATGGAATCGGTGGCGTATCGGTTCTTGCATCCGAAACCTTTAACGCTGCAAAACCAACCAAGCGCCCTTCGGTTCAAGTTGGCGATCCATTTGCGGAAAAAGTTTTGATCGAATGTTGCTTGGAAATTTTCCACGCAGATTTGGTTGTTGGAATTCAAGATTTAGGTGGCGCCGGACTTTCATGCGCGACTTCCGAATTAGCTAGCGCTGGTAGCGGTGGCATGGAAATTCAATTGGATAAGGTCCCACTTCGCGATCCATCGCTTTCACCAGAAGAAATTCTGATGAGTGAATCCCAAGAACGTATGTGCGCAATCGTTGAACCAAAGCACATCAAGCAATTTATGGCGATCTGCAAGAAGTGGGATGTCACAGCAACTGTTATTGGTGAAGTCACCGAAGGCGAACGACTTCATATCTCATTTAATGGTGAATTAATTGTTGATGTTCCACCTCGCACCGTTGCACACGATGGTCCGGTCTATAACCGACCAATTGCGGAGCCTGCTTACATAAAAGAGCGCGCAAACGCCCAAATAAATATTCCGATGCCAACTTCGGCAAGCGAAGTGAAAGCTGCGATCTTGAAGTTAATTGCTTCACCAAATATCGCTGACAAATCTTGGGTTACCTCGCAATACGATAAATATGTACAAGGAAATAGCGTTCTGGCCCAACCGGAGGATTCCGGAATGATCCGCATCGATGAAAAAACAAATCTCGGAGTTGCGATTTCAACCGATGCTAACGCTCGTTGGTCTTATCTAAATCCTTATGAAGGCGCCAAGCTTGCCTTAGCCGAAAGTATGCGAAATATCGCAACCACCGGCGCCAAGCCGCTTGCTGTTACAAACTGTTTGAACTTTGGTTCACCAGAAGATCCAGGTGTTATGTGGCAATTTGCCGAAACCGTTCGCGGTTTAGCAGATGCTTGCCTAGAACTTGGTCTGCCAGTCACTGGTGGAAATGTTTCGTTCTATAACCAAACTGGGAAAGTTGCGATCCTGCCAACTCCAGTAATTGGTGTGCTTGGTGTTATTCAAGATGTTCGTAAAAGAACTCCAATGGGAATCAACAAGAGTGGTTTAGATCTTTGGTTAATCGGCAAAGTTGATTCGAATATGTCTGGAAGTGAATGGGCATATCTAAATGGCGAGATCGGAAATCAATCACCAAAATCTGATCTCCAAATGGAATCGCGTTTAGTAAATCTTCTACTCGAAGGCCAAGAGCTATTTGAAGCCGCGCACGATGTAAGTAATGGCGGCCTTGCAGCTACCTTGGTCGAAACCGTTTTAAATAAGAAGGTTGGCGCAAAAGTAACTCTTGATGATGTTGCGGTTGCGTTGTTCTCCGAAACGCCAGGACGCGTACTAGTTGCGGTTGATTCTTCAAATACAAATGCGATTGTTGCCCTAGCCGGTAAGTACCAAATTCCAGTTGAAAAAATTGGAACCACTGGTGGGGATGCCCTCGTAGTAAACGATGCGACGCTTTCAATTGCCGAACTTTCAAAAGCCCATACCGAAACTTTCCCAAAGTTATTTGGCTAAATAAATGCGCGATCCAGAAATCATGGAACAAGTGAAGGTGATACTTGGGCAGATTTCTAAGATCGCACCGGGCCACGCAGTCGAACTTCGCATTCCGCCTTACTCAGCAATCCAATGTGTAGAGGGACCAAAGCACACTCGTGGTACCCCGCCAAATGTTGTTGAGATGAAGGCCGAAGCGCTCTTTGATTTAGTCGCCGGAAAGTTAACTTGGGCCGTTGGCGTTGATAACGGAACTATCCACGCATCTGGCGAGCGTTCGAATTTGTCGGAACTATTTCGCGAATTACAAAATAGGATTACCCAATGAGCCGCCGCCCCGATGGAAAGTTAACCTTCGAATTATTCGAAGGCGAAAAGGCACCCCAAGATGAGTGCGGTGTATTTGGTGTTTGGGCACCGGGCGAAGAAGTAGCAAAGCTAACTTTCTATGGCCTATATGCACTTCAACATCGCGGCCAAGAATCTGCTGGAATTGCAACAAGTGATGGAAGCCGAATCTTTGTTTACAAAGATATGGGACTTGTTTCACAAGTCTTTACCGAAAATGATTTAGCAACACTTACTGGAAATTTAGCGATTGGCCATTGCCGCTATTCAACCACCGGTTCAAGTACTTGGAATAACGCCCAACCAACTTTGCGTGCGACAAACCACGGCACCCTAGCCCTGGCCCACAATGGAAATTTAACTAATACCGGTGATCTAGCCGAACAACTTTCAAAGATTGATCACGAATCAAAAAATCACGGCACACATGCAACAACCGATACCGAAATCATGACCGCACTAATTGCGGCGCAAGAAGGTAAGAACTTTGAATCATCGGCTCTCGCGGTATTACCAACACTTAAAGGTGCCTTCTCACTTGTCTTCATGGATGAACATACTTTGTATGCTGCCCGCGATGCCCA
>DAIOGD010000157.1:0-2491 GCA_036745395.1 Candidatus Nanopelagicaceae bacterium
TAGTTCCGCGCGAAGTTGGATTGGCAGAAGGTGCGAATGCTTTGGCGGAGATGGGCAATTCTTCGTCGGCCGGGATCACCATTATTAAGCCAGGGCTTTAATTACGAAGTGATGTCTTTCTTGCTGAATTTGATTACAGCAAATGAGATGAGAGTGAAGAAAAGAATAAGTGCGTAGCTAGCGCCGCGAATCATCGCGGTCCAATCGATATTGGCCGAGAGTGCATCAAACCAAGAGAAGGCGTAATGAGTTGGAAGCCAGTTGCGTAGTGATCCAAGGCCCGAGATGGCATCGAGGATGTTTGAAAGAATCATGATTCCGATTGCGCCGCCGACTGCGCCGAGTGGAACATCGGTTGCGACAGATAGGTAGAAGGCAAGACCGGCTACTGAGAAGAGATTGATTGCTAGGTATGCGGCGACTATTAGTAGGCGCTGGATGGCCATGCCGTTTTGCATGGTGACACCAAGGGGTGTGACTAGTGGTGTGGTGCCGAATGCAAGTTGTCCGACGATCCATGATGTTGCGACAAGGATGAGGATTGCAAAAGCAGAAAGCGTGAGGCTTACCTTTAATTTTTGGAAGAGAAGGCGAATACGTGGAACTGGTGAGGCAAGTAGGTAACGAAGGGTGGACCAGTTTGCTTCGGATGCAACGGTGTCGCCGTTAAAGATTGAGATGACTGCGACTAATAGGAATGGTGTTGCAAAGTAGAACATGGTGGCGGTGAAGTTTGCCGCGCCCTTTGTTGCAAGGCCGATTAAATCGGTGGTGCCAGAACCAAAACGTGTTGGGCCAGTTGAATTGCCAGAGGTTCCAAACTTAACGGCGAGGGCAACGATGATTGGTAGCGCCATCACAAAGAGGTAGGCGAAGAGGGTGCGCTTTCGCTTTAGTTGGCGATACATCTCGATGTGATACGGAAGGGTTTTATTAGGGTTATACATTTTTGTTTACCGTTACTTACCCTTTCCGATTGTTAAGTCATCACCGATTAATTCGATAAAGATCTCTTCTAGATTTGCCGCCTTCTTGCCCTTGTTCTTTAGGATCTTTTTCATTGGGCCGTAGGCGATTAGCTTGCCGCGGTGCATTAGAACAACGTGGGAACAAGTTTGTTCAACCTCGGCTAGTAAGTGGCTTGAAACGATTACGGTGCGGCCGGTCTTTGCGTAGTTCTTTAGAACCGAGCGCATCGCTTTGATTTGTTGTGGGTCAAGGCCATTTGTTGGTTCATCTAGAACTAGGAGATCTGGCATTCCGAGCATTGCTTGCGCGATAGCTAAGCGTTGGCGCATCCCTTGTGAATAGGAACGAACTTTTTTATCGAGCGCAGATCCAAGGTCGGTGATCTTTATTGCTTCATCGAAATACGGTTCATCGGTGCGACCAATTGATTTCCAATAAAGGTGGAGATTTTCGCGACCAGATAGGTGTGGCAAGAAACCAGATCCTTCGACGAAGGAACCTAGGTTTGCGAGCGTTGGTGAACCTGGATAGATCGGCTTACCTTCGATTGCGATTTCGCCTTCGGTTGGGAAGATCAAGCCCATCAACATGCGAAGGGTGGTTGTCTTACCGGCGCCATTTGGTCCAAGGAGACCAAGTACTTGGCCACGTTCTACTTCAAATGAGAGATCAGAAACGGCTTGGTAACCATCTTTGTAAATCTTAGAAAGGTTTGTAACGCTAACTAGTGCGGTGCTCTTTTTCTTTGCGGTCGCGGAATGACGGGGGCGGCGGATGTATGCAAAGACAATGGCGAGAATTAAAAAGATAAGTGCGGTGATTGGCCAGATAAAAAACGTGGACTTGCTAATTGTGGAATGGAAATCAAGCAACGGAATTTCAAGCGGTGAACTTTTGGTCACCGTATACATGCGGCCATCTTGTGGCATGGCAAAACCTTGGTCGGTAGATGAAATGCCGACGGCCAACTTGTCACCGATTGCGGCATCGACAACGACGGCTGGAAGTTCGATGGTGAATTCCGAGCCCGCGCCTTTTAGTCCAGTTAAATGAACTGGGGCGACGATGCCATTTGGTTGTTTTGTCTGGCCGGTTGGAGTGCGAACGACGAGAGAAAAGAAGAGCGTTGCATCATTTGCGGTGGATGAAACTTTTACCTTGATCTTTGATGATCCGACGATTGAAATCGGTTTGGTTAGCGGATCACTTTCCAGGAAACCAGATTGTCCGGGAAGGAATGCGGCATTGGTTCCGGTCTGGGCTAGTGCGGTAACGGCAGATCCGATTCCAGGAAGTGATGAGATCGCACCCGGGATGCCACCGATTGGTGCGACTAGTGCGGTGAATGGCGTGGTGATTGGAATCTGGCGGGTGCCGCTTTGGTTAGGGAAAGTGGTTGCCGATAAGAGCTTTGGAATCACAGATGAATCAACGAGCGAAATAGAACCGTTGGTGTTTGTTACTTGGAACTTTGGGAAATCCTTTTTCTGATGTTTTAGATAAATATTGAACCAATCAAGGG
>DAIOGD010000158.1:0-2453 GCA_036745395.1 Candidatus Nanopelagicaceae bacterium
ACCAAGGTCCGTTTTCTGGACGCATCGCCTTCGTACATCGCGCCAATCTGAGGAACGGTTACGTGTGATTCGTCAATAACAACAAGGAAATCTTCCGGAAAATAATCGAGTAGGCAGTTTGGCGGAGACCCAGCTCCACGACCATCGATATGCCTTGAGTAATTCTCGATTCCAGAACAGAACCCAAGTTGTTGCATCATTTCAAGATCAAATGTTGTGCGCATTCGAAGGCGTTGGGCTTCAAGCAACTTATTCTGCCGCTCAAATTTATCTACTTGCTCTTCCATCTCGCTTTGAATCGCAGACATAGCCCGTTTCATCGTTTCTGGACCGGCTGAATAATGGCTTGCGGGGAAGATATACATCTCGGTTTCATCACGAATTATCTCGCCAGTTAATGGGTGAAGAGTCGTGATCTTCTCAATCTCATCGCCAAACATTTCAATCCGTAGCGCTAACTCTTCATACATCGGAATAATCTCGATTGTGTCGCCTCGAACACGGAATGTTCCGCGTTCAAAGGCCATATCATTTCGTTTGTAGAGAATGTCAACAAATTTGCGTAAGAGTGCATTTCGCTCAATGCGATCCCCAACTCGCAATTGAATCATCCGATCAACATATTCTTGCGGAGTTCCCAAACCATAAATGCAGGAAACTGTGGCAACGACAACTACATCTCTTCGAGTCAGTAGCGAGTTAGTTGCTGAGTGGCGCAGTCTTTCTACCTCGCTATTTACCGAGCTATCTTTTTCGATAAAGGTATCGGTCTGAGGTACGTAAGCTTCTGGTTGGTAATAGTCGTAATAAGAGACGAAGTATTCAACCGCGTTATTTGGCAAAAGTTCTTTAAATTCATTTGCCAACTGGGCGGCCAAAGTTTTGTTCGGAGCTAAAACTAGAGTTGGTCGCTGGAGTTCTTCAATCAACCAAGCGGTGGTCGCGGACTTTCCGGTTCCTGTTGCGCCGAGCAGAACAACATCTGGCTCCCCCGCACGAATGCGCTTAGCCAACTCTGAGATAGCTGCTGGCTGATCCCCCGCTGGCTTGTAATCACTGATTACTTGAAAGGGATTAACGCTTCGTTGTAACTCTGTTATCGCTCTAGTCATGATCACAAATCATTTTGAGATATTTGCCTTTGCCCGTGGCAAAAGTTCGTCCTCGTAAAGATTTTCCACCTGGCGCAATAAGTGATCGGAATCTGAATCGTTCTTTATCTCAAAATCAGATTCCGCCAAGCGCTGTTCATCGCTTGCCTGGGCGGCTATTCGCTTCTCGATTTCATAGCCCTTCATACCGCGGGCAATTAATCGAGAACGACGAAGCTCTAATGGCGCCGTTACCGCAACGACCACATCAAAACGATCGGCGCCAGAAGTTTCCACGAGTAATGGGATTTCATTTATGACCACATCGCCCGGCTTTGCCTCGGCAACAATTTCTTCAAAAGCCAAGCGAACCCTTGGGTGAACTATCTCTTCTAGTTTGCTTTTAAGCGCAGCATCGGCAAAAACAATTTCACCCAATTTTCTGCGATCAAGATTTCCATCGGTCAAGATTTCATCGCCGAAAATCGCGAGCACTTCGTCAAAACCCTCTGTACCGCGTTCAATAACCTCGCGCGACAATAGGTCAGAATCAACGACTGTTGCGCCAATCAATTCAAAATACTCTCCAGCAAGAGATTTACCGGAGCCAATTCCGCCAGTTAAAGCAACAGTTAACACGCCACAACTCTAGCGAAAAGCGAATAGAAAAAGGCCCCGACCGAAGCCAGGGCCTTTAACGCTAGTTCTTACTGATTAATTATTCAGCAGGAGTTTCTTCAGGAGTCGCTGCTGCATTTGCAGCCTTTGCTTCCTGCGATTGCTTGCGGTGAGCCATGAAGCGGGCTTGAGCCTCAGCGTATTGACGTTCCCATTCTTCGCGTTGTGCTTCAAAGCCAGGACGCCATTCTTGGGTATCGGCATCGAAACCTTCTGGGTAAATGAAATTACCTTCGGCATCGTAACGAGCTGGCATTCCGTATTGAGTTGGATCAAATGCTTCAACTTCAACTTCGTGGCCTTCGTTAGCTTGCTTTAGTGAAAGCGAGATGCGACGTCGTTCTAGATCGATATCAATGATTTTCACGAATAACTCATCGCCAACTTGAACAACTTGTTCTGGGATTTCAACGTGGCGTTCAGCCAACTCTGAAATGTGTACTAGTCCTTCAATTCCTTCAAAGACGCGGATGAAGGCACCGAATGGAACAAGCTTTGTAACTTCACCTGGAACAACTTGGTTGATTGTGTGGGTGCGAGCAAATGCTTGCCATGGATCCTCTTGGGTCGCCTTCAATGAAAGCGATACGCGCTCACGCTCGAAATCAACTTCAAGAACTTCAACGGTTACTTCATCGCCAACTTCGACAACCTCACTTGGGTGATCAATATGCTTCCAAGAGA
>DAIOGD010000159.1:0-2422 GCA_036745395.1 Candidatus Nanopelagicaceae bacterium
ATAATGCTCTAGGCATCAGAGAGGAGCCAGAAAATTACTTTTCACAAGAAAAATTTCAGTTTTCGATAGTTAAGTCACCATCAGAGTTACATCAAATAATTCGTGAAAAAAATAGGCTTTCCAATAAAAGCCGAATAGTCGCAGGATATTGCTGGGATTGGGTTAGTAAGAAGACGCCCAAGGAATATGACATCAGGATTCCGGAATTCGATTACCAAGCTAGATGGAATCTAGCCAGCTACGGTAACGAGTGGATTATGAATGAAAATTCAGTCGAAGAGGTCGGGTGTATTCACACATGTCAGGGTTTAGAACTTGACTATGTTGGGGTAATAGTGGGTGGCGATCTCGAAATATTGGATGGAAAGTTGACAACAAATCCAGCTGGACGAGCAAAGACTGATAAGTCTTTAGCGGGGTACAAAACTGAGTTGAAGTTAGCTCCAGAAAGCGCCGCGCTCAAGGCTGACGAATTGATTCGTAATACATATAGAACTTTGATGAGCCGCGGTATGAAAGGTTGTTACGTATATTTCACAAATCTAGAAGTTTCTGACTACTTTGAAAATCTACTTCCGGAGTAATAGAAATGTCAGATTGGAAGCAAATAAGAGCAAAGCGTGAAAGCGTTTGTGAGATCTGCAAATCAGTTTTTAAAGTGGGGGAAGATATTTTCTGGAGTCGCTCCCGAAGCGTTATACGTTGCACCAAATGCTTTGAAGGCGCGCAGGATCAGGATGTAGTTTCAATTGGAAAAGCTGGAAGCTCAGCTCAATCTGAATTTGAAAAGCGAAATAACGCAAGGCGCGAGCGAGTCTTAAAAAACTATCCAAAAACTGGAAAGTTTGCATTGAAGATTATTAAGGCGGCTAACTCCACTACGAGCTGGGAGAAAGGCGCGAAAGCTGAGCGAGAAGTCGGAGAACTTATAAATTCTTTTGCATTGAAGCATGGATTTAAGGCAATGCATGATCGAGCAGTCCCCGGAAGTAAAACCAATATAGACCACATAATTGTAAGAAAAACTGGAATTTTTGTTGTTGATACCAAGAATTATGAAGGAAAAATCCGTGTGAAGAAGGAAATAAGTCGAGGCGGTAAGGAAGTTGAAAATCTGTACATAAATGAATATAAGAAAAATGACTTGGTTAAGAAAGTTAAAGTTCAAACTGAATTAGTACAAAGTGTTTTGCATGAAGCTGGTCTTTTCTATCCAGTGTATGGAACGCTGGCATTTTTTCATGGTGAATTCCCATTAATAAGGCGCCCGATGCAAGTTGATGGGATTTTTATAAATGGACGAGGGTTAGAAAAATTAGTAACTGAAAATATCCCGGGTATAGAGATAAATATCAACAAGGCTTTTGAAATTTTGTCTAAAACATTTAAGGACAGGTAATTTTCTGCAATGAAATCCATCCAATTCACTGAATTCCAAGGCCCCCTTTCTGTTGTGGAATTGGGGATGACGGAGGTTGAGGTTGATGGGGTTGTGGTGAAGGTTGAGGCCACGGGGTTGTGCCGAAGTGATTGGCATGGCTGGATGGGACACGATTCGGATATTAAGTTGCCGCATGTACCCGGACATGAGTTGGCGGGGGTTATCTCGTCTGTTGGTAGTGGCGTAACGAAGTTTGCTGTTGGTGATCGCGTGACGGTGCCATTTGTTTGTGGCTGTGGGAAATGTGAGTTTTGTTTGCGGGGCGATGCGCAAGTGTGCCCAACGCAGACGCAACCTGGGTTTACGGGGTTTGGATCGTTTGCGGAATATGTTGCGTTATCGAATGCGGATTTTAATTTGGTGCGAATTCCAGATGGAGTTTCGTTCGCGACAGCTGCGGCCCTTGGTTGTCGCTTTGCTACGGCGTATCGGGGATTGGTTAAGCGTGCGTTGGTTAAGTCCGGTGAGATTGTTGTTGTGTATGGGTGTGGTGGTGTTGGTTTAAGTTCGGTCATGATTGCGAAAGCTTTGGGTGCATCGGTTTATGCAGTTGATGTGAATGAAGGTGCGTTGGAGATGGCGTCATCACTTGGTGCGAATGTTCTTAATGCTTCGAAAGTGGATCCGGTTTCGGTGATGCAGGATTTGGGTGGGGCGCATGTGGCGGTTGATGCCCTCGGTAGTGAAGTTACGGCGGGGCAATCGGTGATGTCATTGCGTCGGCGCGGGCGACATTTGCAATTGGGATTGTTACTTACGGCCGATGGGTTAACTGCGATGCCGATGGCGCGAGTGATTGCGTGGGAATTGGATTTGCTGGGATCGCATGGAATGGCGGCGCGGGATTATCCAGAGATGCTTGCGATGGTTGCGGCAGGGGATTTGGATCCGGCGAGATTAGTTACGCGCGAAGTTGGATTGGCAGAAGGTGCGATTGCGTTGGCGGAGATGGGTAATTCTTCGTCGGCGGGAATAACGATT
>DAIOGD010000160.1:0-2378 GCA_036745395.1 Candidatus Nanopelagicaceae bacterium
GTATAAAGAAAGCCCGTTCACCGGGTACTCCGACGGTACCCACCGTGAAAACCTGGGCTGGATCATGATTGTAAATAAAGCGACTGCTCATTTTTGGATATCGCCTCCGCCGAGAGTTGATCGACTGGCTATTGTTCGACGGGCGCCTGTTTTTGCATTTGATTTTAAGTGGTCGGTAACATTTGCCTTAACGAGTGAGTTATTCTCCCCCACTAAAATTTGAGTTATCGATGCCGGTTCTACGAAAAATTGTTGAAAGCTATTTATTTTCAACCCAATTAAATGTGAAATTAACATTTTAATCACGTCACCATGGCTGCAGATGATTAGCGTCTTGCCGGGTGAGGCAATCTCGGAAATTCGGTGACTAACTCGAAGATGCATCTCTTTGAAGCTTTCACCCTCTGGAAAACGAAATTTCGCGGGATCTCTTTGAATTTGCGTCCATTCTGATTTCTTTGAAAGTTTTGAGAGTTTCTCACCAGACCATAATCCATAGTCCATTTCGATAAATGAGCTATCGGTGTTGATCTTCTTTCCAATTTCTTTTGCGAGAGGCGATATTGTTTCTAAGCACCTCGTCAGTGGACTGCTGTAGATGCGGTCGATCTTCACTGTCTTCAAACGTTGTGCTAAGTCCGATGCTTGTGAACGGCCCAAATCAGTTAATCGAACTGAAGGATCTCTTCCGGCAAGAATGCCCGCGGAATTGGCCGATGATTGGCCGTGTCGTATCAAGATGAGTTCCGTCGGTTTTGGGGCGCGCACAGGCCTAGGTTACCCAGTTATAGAAACCATTATTGCTAGGGTTTTGGAATGGAATTACGGAATCTCGGAAATTCGGGCTTGCGAGTCAGTCGCATTGGTCTTGGGACCATGACTTGGGGTCGCGATACCGATGAGCACGAAGCCGCAGATCAATTAAAGACATTTCTCGAACGCGGTGGAAATTTTATCGACACCGCCGCCGTCTATGGAGATGGCGACAGTGAGCGAGTTATAGGTGGCTTTATCGGCACCCTAGTCAAACGCGATGATCTAGTAATTGCTACAAAAGCAGGTATTAATTTTAGTTCGGGAGAACGTTCGGTAAACAATTCACGATCTTCGCTTCTCTCTGATCTAGACAAATCCATTTCACGTCTTGGAGTTTCAAATGTCGATCTATGGCAAATTCATTCATGGGATGAAAATGTTCCACTTGAGGAAACACTCTCCGCCATCGACATTGCCGTTTCTTCCGGACGTACGAGATATGTCGGTCTCTCAAATTTTGCTGGCTGGCAATTAGCCCGGGCTGCGACCCTTCAAAACCCGCTATTCGGAAAGGCACCTATTGTTTCAATTCAATCCGAATATTCACTTCTAAACCGGGAAATTGAGAGAGAAGTTCTCCCTGCGGCAACCGAACTGAATATAGGTGTTCTTGCTTGGTCACCTCTAGGGCGCGGCGTTCTCACCGGCAAGTACAGATCTGGCAAGCCTTCAGATTCCAGAGGAGCTAGTCCACACTTCTCTGGTTTTGTCGCGCCTTACCTAAATGAGAGATCCTCGCGAATAGTTGATGCTGTATGTGTTGCCGCAGACGGTCTTGGCTATTCGCCAATTGAAGTAGCAGCTTCTTGGGTCCGTGATTCAATTGGTATTTCAAGTGCGATTGTTGGCGCGAGAACTGCAGCTCAGCTACGTGGCGTACTCACGGTTGAAGAAATTGAATTGCCTAATCAAGTAAGAGCGGCACTCGATGAGATCTCAGCGCCTACTTATTAAAAATTAAACGTTTTGCAAGAATGAATTTAGGGTATTAACTCCAAAACGCAGACCATCGATTGGAATTCGTTCATCTACGCCATGGAATAGTGCGAAGAAATCCAATTCCGGTGGCAATTTAACTGGACTAAATCCGTAGCCAACAATTCCCAAATCTGAAAGCGCTTTGTTATCCGTACCGCCGCTCATAAGATACGGGACCGGAATACCCTCTGGATCGAACTTCTTAATGGCAGAAATCATCGCGTCTACCAGCGGTCCCTCAAACTCAACTTCGAGCGCCTTGTCCCTTACCAAAACTTCAATCTCGATATCAGAACCAACCAATTCCTTAATGGTTTCCATCATTTCCATTTCATACCCTGGGAGAAATCGACCATCAACGACCGCTTTTGCTTCTTGTGGAATCACATTTGCCTTGTAACCAGCGTTCAACATTGTTGGATTCGCCGTATTGGAAACAGTCGCACCAAGCATTCTGGCTGCCGGCCCAATGTGCTTTAGCAGCGGCGAAACGTTTGTTGGCTCGTACTTCTCCCCTACTAATTCCGCAATTTTAGCGAAAAACTTTGCGCCAGTTTTTGTCTCACGCTCGGGCCATACATGAC
>DAIOGD010000161.1:0-2316 GCA_036745395.1 Candidatus Nanopelagicaceae bacterium
TTGCATGTAAGTCTGGTGGCCGAACAAAGTTACTTTGCCGGTCATTGGAATAACGGCAAATGACATAAAGCAGGTTGTTGCTGAAATTACTGGTGCAATAACAAAAACAATTCGATCTGCCGCGGCTGGGATTAGATCCTCTTTAAGCGCCAACTTCACGCCATCGGCGAGTGATTGCAAAAGTCCAAAAGGACCGGTGCGATTAGGCCCAATACGCATCTGCATTCTGGAGACAATCTTTCGTTCCGCCCAGATCGCCATCAAGGTACAAAGCACGCAAAGCACAAAAACAAATAGTCCCTTTACGAGTGTGATCCAACCTGGATCCATTCCTAGGATTGCTGGAACGCTCATGCCTTCACCACCGTTACTTCGCCAGTTACAAAACCGAGGCTAGAAATTACTTGTGAATCTTGGGAGTTGCGTGGCACCCAAATTAGGTCATCCGACATTGCAGAAATTTCTACCGGAAGTTTTATGGAACCAACTTCCGAGGAAATTTTCACGATATCGCCATCTACAACACCGAGCTTTGCCGCACGGTTTGAAGAAATATGAGCAACTGGCTTGCGGGCAGTACCAGCCAAGTTTGCTTCACCGATTTGAAGCGATCCAAGGTCAAGCAATTGACGCCAAGAGGTAAGCAACAACTTATCGCCGCTAGCAGAGGCTGGCTTTAGGGCACTCTTGTTGAATTCGCTCTTCGCACCATCCCACTTACCAACCGCTTCGATTTCGCGACGGGTGGCTGAAACGGTCGGAAGATCAATTGGTGCACCAAGTTCATCGGCGAGCATTGAAAGAATTCGCACATCGCTTCGGGTAAGTGCATCGGCGATCGCCTTATCGAAAGCACGTGGCTTTCCTTCCCAATCAAGGAAGGTTCCGCTCTTTTCAACAACAGCGGCAACTGGCAGAACAACATCTGCAATTGCAGTTACTGAGGAGTGTGAGATTTCGAGTGAGACAACAAAAGTATTTAGAAGTTTAGCCAGCGCATCCGAAGAGATATCCATCGGATCAACGCCACCAATTACAACAGCATCTAGTGCGCTGGTTTCATTTGAATCCACATTTAGCGCATCCAAAATTTCGGAAGTCGAGCGACCAATATTTGTTGGAAGCGAATCAACCGACCAAGCGGTTTGCATATCAACGCGAGCAGTTGCATCGGAAACTGGGCGACCGCCAGGTAAAAGTTTTGCGATGGCGCCGGCTTCGATTGCCCCACGTTCGCCTGCGCGACGTGGAATCCACGCAAGCTTTGCCTTGTTCATATTCGCTAAATCAACTGCGGCAGATAGTGCGCCTGGAGTTTCGGCTAAACGTTCGCCAACAATTACAACGCTCTTATCGGTCAAGCCAGAGATATCGGAGATCTGATTTACCAACTTGGCATTTAACTTCTTTGAGCCACGGCTCTGGAAAGCGGCATCAGAGATAACTGGCAGTCCGCGCTTTCTAACTTGCTTGTAGATGCGCAAGAAAACAATTGGCGATTCATCTTCTGGTTCAAAACCGAGAAGAACAACTTGGTCTGCCTTATCAATATCTTTGTAGGTAGTCGTTAGGTTCGCTACAACACCAGCAATAAAAGATGCCTCTTCAGCAGAATGTGGGCGAGCGCGGAAATCAATATCGTTTGTTCCTAGTGCAACGCGGGCGAACTTTGCGTATCCATAGGCATCTTCCAGGGTTGTGCGGCCACCGACTAGAACACCAACGCGCTTACCCTTTAATCCAGAAGCTGCGGCAGCAATTGCTTCCGGCCAAGAGGCATCATGTAATTCACCATCGGCGCCACGAACCATTGGGTTTGCAACGCGTTCTCTTGCGGTCAAATACTTAAATGCCCAACGACCCTTATCGCAGTTCCACTCTTCGTTTACTGATGGGTCATCTCCAGCTAAACGACGCAAGGTCTTGCCACGGCGAATATCGGTACGCATATCGCAACCCGATGCGCAGTGTTCGCAAGCAGAGTTCTTTGAAACCAAATCGAAGGGACGCGAACGGAAACGATATGAAGTTCCAGTCAATGCTCCTACTGGACAGATCTGAACGGTGTTGCCTGAGTAATAGGAGGTGAATGGATCGTTTTCGTAGATACCTACTTGTTGTAAAGCGCCACGATCATTCAACGTGATGAATGGATCGCCAGCGATTTGCTCCGAGAAGCGAGTACATCTGGCGCAGAGAACACAACGTTCACGATCTAGTAATACCTGTGAAGAGATTGGAACTGGCTTTTCAAATGTGCGCTTTATGCCTTCAAATCTAGATTCTGGTCGACCATTGCTCATCGCTTGGTTTTGC
>DAIOGD010000162.1:0-2283 GCA_036745395.1 Candidatus Nanopelagicaceae bacterium
TCCAGTAGATGAAGTTCTATTAGTTGTTGATGCGACCACCGGACAAAATGGAATTAATCAGGCAAAGATCTTTACCCAAAGCGTTAACGTGACCGGATTAATACTTACCAAGATGGATGGTTCGGCGCGAGGTGGTGTCGCACTTGCTATCGAACGCGAGACCGGGATTCCGATCAAATTTGTTGGCACGGGGGAGTCGGCCAATGACTTTGCGCCTTTTGATGCGCCGGCCTACCTATCCGGGCTCTTCGAAGGCTAAATCCCACGCTTGATCCTGCCTCCTGTTAATAAGGATGTAACAAAAGCCCTAAAACTGTCACCAGTTTGAAACTCAATTAGGCACAATTTTGTAACGAAAGACCGCCAATCTACGGCTATCTCAATGGCGAGTAACTCCTCTATTTAATAGGAGCAAGAATGAATTTCAATACTGGCGATACAGCTTGGATTCTTGTAGCTGCAGCCCTCGTACTTCTAATGACCCCTGGACTTGCCTTCTTCTATGGCGGAATGGTTCGCGGTAAGAATGTACTTGGAATGTTGGCACAAAACTTTGTAACCATGGGCGTTGTAAGCGTTCTTTGGATTACAGGTGTTTATAGCTTGGCATTTAGCGGAAAAGGAAAATGGATTGGTGATCTTCATCAATTTGGCCTTAACCATATTTGGCAACAAGCGACTGGCTTTGAAACGCTAACAATTCCACCATTGGTATTTTGTGCATTTCAATTGATGTTCGCGATTATCACTCCAGCACTTATTACAGGTGGAACTGCTGATCGTATTAAGTTTGGTGCTTGGACTGTATTTAGCGGACTTTGGTTAGTACTTGTGTATGCACCGGTCGCTCACTGGGTCTTCTCGCCAAGCGGTTGGTTATTTAAATTAGGCGCACTCGACTTTGCGGGCGGAACCGTTGTTCACGCAAATGCCGGTGCTGCCGCACTCGCCGTTGTTCTTGTAATTGGAAAGCGCAAAGGCTGGCCAAAAGAGCGTATGCGTCCACACAACGTTCCCTTCGTACTACTCGGAGCTGGACTCCTATGGTTCGGCTGGTTCGGCTTTAACGCCGGATCTGCACTAAGTGCAAACACACTTTCTGCATTCGCCTTCGTAAATACCAATACCGCAACCGGCGCGGCACTGCTCGCCTGGTTGATCACGGAAAAAATTCGCGATGGTCACGCAACAACTCTTGGCGCTGCCTCTGGCGCAGTTGCAGGTCTAGTTGCGATTACACCTGCTTGCGGTTTCGTAAGCCCAATGGGTTCAATCGCGATTGGCTTTGCAGCCGGCGTAATTTGTTGCCTAGCTGTTGGTCTAAAGAACATCTTCAAGTTTGACGATGCCCTTGATGTTGTTGGAGTTCACTTGGTTGGCGGTGTTCTTGGAGCACTTCTAATCGGACTCTTCGCAACCAAGATGACTAACTCAGCAGGATCAAATGGATTCTTCTACAACGGTGGTTGGACTTTGATGGGTCACCAAGCAGTAGCAGTACTTGCTGTTGTGGCTTACTCATTCATTGCAACCTACATCTTGGCGCAGATCATGGATAAGACCGTTGGACTTCGCGTCTCTGAAGAGGCCGAGTATGAAGGTCTTGACCGTTCACAACATGGCGAATCTGCCTACGAAACAGCCAACTAAGGATTAACTAAAGATAGGTGGAGAAATGAAACTTATTACAGCAATCATCAAGCCATTTAAGTTAGATGATGTGAAAAGCGCACTGCAGGCTTTTGGGATAACTGGAATGACAGTCTCTGAAGCAAGTGGTTTTGGTCGCCAACGTGGACACACAGAGGTTTATCGCGGCGCTGAATACACAGTCGATCTAGTGCCAAAGGTTCGCCTTGAAGTACTAGTCGATTCTGCAGAAGCAGAGAAAGTAATTGATGTAATCGTTAAGGCCGCATCAACCGGATCAATTGGTGATGGAAAAGTTTGGTCATCACCGGTCGATAACATCGTTCGTGTCCGCACGGGCGAGCGTGGAGTTGATGCGATTTAGTTAGAGTACCTCCGTGGGAACTCGAGAGCGCCGGGATCGGTCTGATCAGATCGACCTGGAACTCTCGAGTTCTTTTATTTCTGCCGCCGAAAAGTTTCTAGGCAAAAGCAATTCCACAACACTGTGCGCGGTTGGTGGTTATGGCCGGGGCGAGCTTTCACCGGGATCTGATTTAGATATTTTGATTTTGCATGACGGAACGGCGAAAAGTGAAAGCCTTACTGAATTTGTAAATGCATTTTTGTATCCGCTCTGGAGTAGCGGTAGGG
>DAIOGD010000163.1:0-2271 GCA_036745395.1 Candidatus Nanopelagicaceae bacterium
AACGCCACTTGTAGGCGGTAAGGCTTTAGAAACTTACGCAAAATAAGAGTTAGCATTTACCGTCCTTCCCTTTTGGTTGAGCCTACTCTCATTACCTGAACGAAAATAGTTTTCTGCTTACTTACGCCGAGCGGTGGTAAATCGTGGGCGATCGGTTAAATCTTTATGAAGGGCAATCGCCTCAAAATCTTTCTCCAACTCTGTGGCGATTAGTGGACCTTGAAGTTCATTATGTTCGATTGCAAAAAGCCCACCACTCTTTAGTAAGCGGCTTGCTGCGCCGATGAATTCCACTGGAATCTCCATGCCATTTACTGGACCGCCAAAGAGTGCTTGCTTCGGTTCAAAGTTCAATTCCTCTGGGATATTTGCACCATCTGGCAAATAAGGTGGATTAGCAACGACGACATCGCATTTGATTCCTTCTAGGGCGTCTTTTGCACTAGCCGAAACAATTCGAACATTTTGATCGTGCTTCTCAACATTGCGCTTCAACCAGACAAGAGCTTGCTCTGATTTCTCAACCGCAACAACATGTACTTCTTTTTTGCCAGCCGTTTCGCTAGCAATTGAGATCGCAATTGCGCCACTACCAGAACCAAGGTCAACCAGGCTTACGGGATCTGGAAATGCATTTAATTGATGGAGAACTTCATCAACCATAACTTCGGTTTCTGGGCGAGGGATTAGTACGCCTGGACCAACTTCGTATTCCAAATATCTAAATGGTGCGCTCCCAACAATGTATTGGGTTGGCTTTCCACTTAATCGTTCGGCAATTGCTTTGGTAAATAATTCGCGAATTGAATCTGAATCCTCTTGGGGAACATCAATGGTTCGGGCATGCAACTCCATGCGATTAACGCCCAAGATATTTGCCAGAAGCAATTCGGCATCAACGCCACCGATGCTCTTGGTAGCTAGTTGTTCCTTGCCGAAATTGAGGAGCTCTTTAACCAGCACTTTGGGCAAGCTTTGCTAACTTATCGGCTTCCAATAGCGCATCGATAACTGGGTCTAATTCCCCATTCAAAACCGAATCAAGGTTGTTGGATTTAAAGTTAACGCGGTGATCGCTTAAGCGATTTTCTGGATAGTTGTAGGTGCGAATACGTTCGGAGCGATCTACGGTGCGCACTTGTTGTTTACGAGCTGCTGCAGCTTCGGCATCGGCTTGTTCCTGCGCATGGGCTAGCAATCTGGCGCGCAAAATACGCATCGCCGATTCCTTATTTTGTAATTGTGATTTTTCATTCTGACAGGAAACAACCACTCCTGTTGGAATGTGGGTAATACGAACGGCAGAGTCGGTGGTGTTAACCGATTGACCGCCTGGACCAGATGAACGGTAAACATCGATTCGCAGATCTTGTTGGCGAATTTCAACATCGACTTCATCGGCTTCGGCAAGAATTAGAACACCAGCTGCCGAAGTATGAATACGTCCTTGGCTTTCGGTTTCTGGTACTCGTTGCACGCGGTGCACGCCGCCTTCAAACTTTAACTTTGCATAAGGTGATTGCCCAGGTTCGGCAACGCCCTTTGATTTAACAGCCATGGAAATTTCTTTATAGCCGCCCATTTCAGATTCGGCGTAATCAATAATTTCGCATTTCCAATTATGTTTTTCGGCATAGCGTTGATACATCCGAAGTAGATCACCGGCAAAGAGCGCTGACTCATCACCGCCAACACCTGCTTTGATTTCCAAAATTACATCGCGATCATCGTTAGGGTCACGAGGAAGTAATAACTCTTCTAACTTTGTTTCGGTCTCGGCTAATTTGCTTTCAAGGGCTGGAATTTCACTGGCGAATTCCGGATCATCGGCCGCCATCTCTTTTCCGGCGGCTAAATCATCTTGCGCAGATTTCCAGGCACGGTATCCGGCGATTATTGGGCCGAGTGCGGCATAGCGCTTTCCAAGTTGGCGAGCTTTGCCTTGATCCCCATGAATTGCGGGATCAGCCATCTGCTTTTCTAACTCTTCATATTCGGCAAGGAGCGCAGGAACTTTTGGAAAGCGATCATTTACATCAGCCATTTGTCTGCCTCCTATTCCTTAATTCCGTTAATTAGTGTTCTCAAGAATATGTTTAAAAAATAAAAAGACCGCACTTATTCGAATTAATCGAATTAAGTACGGTCTTTAAAAAAGCTACTTGTTGCCGGTTTGAGCTTTCTTGCCAAAGCGCTCTTCGAACTTTGCTACGCGGCCACCGGTATCGAGGATACGTTGCTTGCCGGTGTAGAACGGGTGGCATACTGAAC
>DAIOGD010000164.1:0-2269 GCA_036745395.1 Candidatus Nanopelagicaceae bacterium
GTAGACCAAGGTCGAATCCCAGAGCGATCTTTCATTTGTAATTAGTGCAATCTCTGCTTGCGCATCCGGCGGTAAGTGACCGGCCATTCTCGAATCGCGTCGACCCAATAGAGCTTCGACTTCGCGGAATTGTGCAGATTGAAAACCGGAAGAAGATGAGAGTCGACCACGGAAAGAGTTAAATTGCAAAGGAGTCATCGTCTCCAAGATATCTACTTGCGAGACGCAGATCTTGAGAATCGTTCTAATTCTTCCAAGGATCGCAATCGATTCATAAGTCTTTCCGGCTTCAAGAGTTTTCTTTACGCCATAAAGCTCATGTTGCAATTGCTTAAACCAAAGCTCATAAGTTTGGTGGATGATGATGAAGAGCATCTCATCGTGTTCTGGCCCATCGGAAAGTGGTCGCTGAAGCTGAAGAAGTTCATCTACTGCTAAATAGGAAGAGTAAGTAAGGGCTGAATCAAATTCGCTCATGTTACTTTCAAGCCTTCGGTGCTTATCTTTTCGTATTGACGAGTTGAAACTAGATCACGCAATCTGGAAAAACCATCCCAAACTTCGACATAGCTAGTTGGTAGAGGTGCAATTGCTAAGCGAATCGAATTAGGTTCGCGGTAATCCGGAATTACATTTGCAAATTGGCGAAGTGCAATCGCAATTGCCTTTGCATCTGGGTGAACAAGTGAAATGTGTCCGCCTCGTTCACCAGCGATTCGTGAGGTATTTAGAGTGAAACCGAGCGGCGCTAACCACGCATCAAAAAGGCCAATCATCATCTCGGTACCAATCGCGCACTTATTTGCGATTGCTTCGATACTTGCCTCTTCGATCATGCCAAAAGCGCTCTGAATTGAGCGAAGTCCAATAAGCGATGGCGATGCAATTTGGAAACCACGTATCGACTTCTTCTTTTCAAATACTGGCCCCATAGCAAATTGGTTCTCTTGCGCAAACCAACCTTGAATTGGGGTGGTTAATTCGTTTTGAATTCGTTTTGAAACATAGAGCCAAGCCGGAGATCCTGGTCCCGAGTTTCCATATTTGTAAGTACATCCAACCGCTAGGTCGACACCGTTGGTATCAAAGTTCATTTCGATTGCGCCAACCGCATGGCTAGCATCCCAAATTGTTAGCGCACCATATTTCCGAACCAGATCAGTAATTTCCTTGATGTCATTACGTGCACCAGAGCGGTATTGGATAACTTCAAGAGTTACAAAGGCAACATCATCAGAGAGATACTTCTCAAGGATTTCAGGAGTAATGCGTTCGTATTCCGCACTTCCTTCAGATTCATTATCGATGGTAATTAATTTAAGTCCATGGCGATCGGCTAACCCTTGAAGTATGTAACGATCGGTTGGGAAATTAGCAGCATCAATAATTATTGTTTTACGACCCGGGCGCGCAGCTAGTGCGGCCCCACAAAGCTGGAAGAAATTTACCGATGTTGTATCGCAAGCGAGAACTTGCCCTGATGCAGCGCCAAGGGCAGCACGACCGATCAAGTCACCTGTTACTTCTGCTTCATCGATCCAATCAGCCCAACCTTCAACAACTTTTGGACCCCACTCTTTATGCAAGAAATCATTGATGACTTCGATAGTTCGCTTTGGCAAACGACCGAGTGAGTTTCCATCGAGGTAACACATCTCGGGATCAGTAACGACAAATTGATCTTTGTATTTTGCCAGTGGATCTTTTGCATCTAAATCAAGCGCATATTGACGATCGGTTATAGCCATTTAGCCACTCTACCAATTACCAATTACCCTTCGACAGTGGCCCTGCGAAATTTATTGAACTTGGAATCAGTTTCCAAGGCCTTTGATATCCGCGCACTTCTCGACAACGTTTCCCTTGGAGTTAACGAGGGCGAAAGAATCGGAGTAGTTGGTCGAAATGGTGGCGGCAAGAGCACGCTCTTAAAGATTATGGCTGGACTTGAACCGGCGGATTCTGGTCGCGTAGCAAAAGCCGGCGGTGTTGAAATCGGAGTTCTAAATCAGATTGATACCGCTGCGCCTGGTGCGTTAGTAAGAGATGTAGTTCTTGGAAGTCGCGCAGAACATGAATGGGCCCGCGATTCACAAATTCGCGAAGTTTTGACCGGTCTCTTTGGCGGCTTTAGCGATGAGCTACTGAATCGTGAATTCGCATCCTTATCTGGTGGTGAACGCAGACGAGTAAATCTAGCCAAATTGTTAGTTGGGCAATATGATCTTCTTTTACTTGACGAACCAACAAACCATTTAGATGTCGAAGG
>DAIOGD010000165.1:0-2223 GCA_036745395.1 Candidatus Nanopelagicaceae bacterium
CAGGATGTCCGTTATACCAAGGCACAAACTCTGCGGCAGAAATCGAATTAGGTAGTTCTTCACCTGGAATTCCAAGTTTCTTGCCCTTGGATGATCCCGTACATAAAACAACTGCGTCATAGCGATCAGTTAAATCGGCTAGTTGAAGATCTTTACCGAGTTCAACATTTGCAAATAATCTAAAGTTTGGATCGGCTGCTACTTTTTCAAATACCTTTGCAACAGTCTTAATCTTTGGGTGATCCGGAGCAACTCCAGAGCGAACCAAGCCCCAAGGAGTTGGAAGGCGCTCGATTAAATCTATTGAGAAGGTGCGCTCGTCATTTGCTTCATTTTGTAGAGCTTGTGCTGTGAAATAGCCAGCAGGTCCAGCGCCGACGATCGCAACTTTGTAATGCTTCATAGTGCCAAGCCTAGTGATCCTCGTCAATAAAGCGCTTGCCACGAAGTATTGAAAATATTGCCGCAATGCCCGCCATTAGGGATGCAATTCCAAAGACTATAAATAGACCATGGTGGAACGGCGCCGTTAGGAGTGATGGGAAGAAGCTCTTACCGGTTAGCAATTGCCACTGACTCGATGTAACTCCAGCATGCGCTTGGGAACCTAGAAGAGTTTGTAGTGGGTTGTAACCCAAGAAAGACGAAAACAAAGTTGCAACTGGTGGTAGCGAGGCAATTGAATGCGCTTGATTTGCACTAACTCCGTGAGCTGATAGTCCATTAAATAAAGATGTTGGAAGTACGCGCGAAAGCCCAACGACCATTAAAGAAAAGAAAAGTCCCATTGATAGAACCATTCCGGTATTCATGAATGAAGCTTGAATGCCCGCTGCACCGCCTCGTGCCGAAGATGGCACCGAATTCATCACGGCTGTTGAATTTGGCGCAGCGAATAAACCTCCGCCAATTCCATTTAGGAAAATAAGCGCCGCGAAAATCCAATACTTAAAATCAGTAGGTACTAGAAGCAAACCAATAAAACTGCCGCCAAAAACGACTGCTCCGATTGTTGAAAGTAGGCGTGCCCCATATTTGTCAGAAAGATAGCCAGAGACTGGACCTGCAACTAAGAATCCAAGAGTTAGTGGCAACATATAAATGCCAGCCCATAGCGGCGTGCGCTCAAATGAGTAGCCATGGAGTGGCAACCAAATTCCTTGTAGCCAAATAATCAACATAAATTGCATTCCGCCTCGGGCTGTTGCCACAAGAAGGCCGGCAAAACTGCCCATGGAAAATGCACGAATCTTAAAAAGATGAAGATTGAACATTGGGTGTTCGATTCGAGATTCGATAATCGTGAAAGCTATAAGGAAAACAATACCAATCGAAAGAAATGAAATAACTTTAGGTGAAGACCATGACATGGATTGATTTCCGTATGGCTGAATGCCATAGACGATTCCAGTTAGAAGTGATGTTAAACCAATGGCAAAAACAATATTTCCAAGCCAATCTATTTTTGCTTCGATTCGCTTCCCATTGTCGTGAAGTGAGTGATATGACCAGAAAGTTCCAATAATTCCAACTGGAACCGAAACCCAAAAAATCAATCGCCAGTTAACAACTACAAGTGCCCCGCCAAGTACCAATCCGATAAAGGATCCGGCGATCGCTGCGACTTGATTGATACCGATTGCCATGCCGCGTTGATTTGCCGGGAAAGCATCGACGATGATGGCACTTGAGTTTGCCATCAACATTGCGCCGCCGATTCCTTGAACTAAGCGCCAACCTACTAACCACATTGCGCCCTTGCCATCGTGGAAAGGATTGAGTGCCAGGGTGACTGAAGCAGCCGTAAAGACCGCAAAACCAAGGTTATAGATCCGCACTCGACCGCGAATATCACCGAGTTTTCCAAGGCTTACGACGAATACTGCAGTGACCAACATGTAGCCCATTAACGACCAAAGTAAATAACCAATATTTCCCGGCGATAACGGATTAATTCCTATTCCTTTGAAAATATCTGGAAGGGAAATCAAGATGATCGATGAATTAACCATCGCCATCAACATGCCAATGGTCGTATTAGTTAGAACGATCCACTTATATCGATCAGGATGAGCATCTTTAAAACGCGACAATGGAGAACTCCATATCTATTTTGATTTAAGCGCGGAGACGAAGAGATTTGAACTCTTGAAGGCTTTTACACCTTACCTCGTTAGCAGTGAGGCGCACTCGACCGGGCTATGCGACGTCTCCAAGTGGTGG
>DAIOGD010000166.1:0-2200 GCA_036745395.1 Candidatus Nanopelagicaceae bacterium
GCTTAAGCAATGGGGAATTACGGTTCCAGAAGAACATTTCAATGTTTATGGTGGTCCAAATATTGTTGGTGGAATGCGGGCGACTCTTTAAGAGTAAATAAAATGTTGAAATCACGCATCGCAACCTTGATGGTTCATACCTCCCCGCTTGAACAAGCGGGTCAAGGTGATGCCGGTGGAATGAATATTTATGTCGTTGAAAATTCCATCAAGATGGCGCAAGCTGGCGTGAAGGTAGATATTTTTACGCGCGCAGATAAAACAGGTTTGGCCGATGCAGTTGAAATTGCTGAAGGTGTGACCGTACATCACCTAGAGGCGGGGCCGGTTAGTTATTTGACGAAGGAAGAATTGCCGACCCAAATTGGCGCCCTTACCCATGCCTTTATGGAACATCAAAAGGGTAAGCCAAATGATTATTACGATCTGATTCATTCGCATTATTGGATCGCGGGACAACTCGGATGGATGATTTCTGAACGAATGGGAACCCCGTTGGTGCATACGATGCACACGATGGCGAAGGTTAAGAATTTAGCGCTTGCTGAAGGTGATAAGCCAGAACCGGTTATTCGATCGCTGGGTGAAGAACAGATTGTTGAGAACGCGTCGGCGCTAATTGCTAATACTGATGCGGAGGCGGCAAGTTTGGTTTCGCTTTACGATGCCGATCCTTCAAAGGTACACGTGGTTACACCTGGTGTTGATTTACAGAGGTTTAATCCTTCAAAGGGTAAAGATGCGGCTCGGTTGAAATTAGATATTGCTAGCGATGCCTTGATGCTTTTATTTGTGGGCCGAGTGCAACCACATAAGGGACCAGAAGTATTGGTGCGAGCTGTGGCAGAGATGGTTTCTCAAATGCCACACCTTCGTGCGCGATTGGCACTTGTGATTATGGGTGGGGCTTCGGGATCTGGTGAATCGGAACCAGAACGTTTGAAGGCGCTATCGAAGTTCTTAGGTGTTGATGACGTCGTGCACATTATTGATCCAGTGAAGCGAGATGAATTGGCCGATTGGTATCGCGCAGCTGATTTGGTTTGCGTTCCGTCGTATAGCGAATCATTTGGATTAGTTGCACTTGAAGCGCAAGCGTGTGGAACTCCAGTTGTTGCTACCGCTGTGGGAGGACTGCGTACCGCGGTTTCCGATGGTATTTCAGGGGCGCTAGTGGATGGCCATGATCCAAAGTCTTGGTCGCTAGTTATTTCGCGCTTGCTTATGGAGCCGCAACGTCGAATCCTGATGTCACTTGGTGCTTACGAGCATGCCTCTAAGTTTGGGTGGGAAAACACCGCTCGTAAGACTTTGGATGTTTATGACAAAGTCTTGAGCAATCCAAATCCTTCAAAGCTTTGGGTAGCTAAGTAATTCATGATCGATCCAAAGATCATCGTTGAAGATTTTCTTGAATCTCACGATCTAGATTTTGAAAAGGCTTCTGAAAATACCTTTATGTTGACTTTGCCCGGGGAGAAAAAACTTCAGACCCATGTGGCTTTAGTGATTGGTGATCATTCGCTATCGATCAATGCTTTTGTAATTCGTAAGCCAGATGAGAATGTTGAGAAAGTGCACGAATGGTTATTGCAGAAAAATGCCTCGATGTATTGCGTGGCATTTGCGATAAATGAGCTCGGGGATATTTATTTAGTGGGGCGCTTGCCGTTTTCTGCTGTTACCGATGTGGAATTAGATCGAGTAATTGGCGCGGTATTGCAATATTCGGATTCGTCATTTAATCCGTTACTTGAATTAGGTTTTACCTCAGCTATTCGCCGCGAATGGGCTTGGCGAGTATCGCGCGGGGAATCACTGGCTAACTTGAAGGCCTTTGAACATCTAATTTAACTTTTGCTTGAAAATAGTTAGGATTACGACATGACAAAGTATGAAAATCTTGGAAAGTTGATTCTGCTTCGCCACGGCGAGAGCGAATGGAATGCGCTAAATCTCTTTACGGGTTGGGTAGATGTTCGTTTATCTGAAACCGGTGAAGCTGAGGCAAAGCGCGGTGGCCAAATGCTTAAGGATCGCGGACTACTTCCAGATGTTGTTCATACTTCACTCCTTCGCCGTGCGATTCATACTTCGCAATTGGCGCTGGATGTGGCCGATCGTCATTGGATTCCAGTGCATCGTTCTTGGCGCCTAAATGAACGCCATTACGGTGCTTTACAAGGCAAAGATAAGAAAG
>DAIOGD010000167.1:0-2182 GCA_036745395.1 Candidatus Nanopelagicaceae bacterium
GCATGGTCGCTAAGTCAATCTCAAGAATAAAAACGATTGCGGAATTAGATCAAGCGATAACTAAGTGCAAGACCTGTTCGCGATTGGTTTCATGGCGAACCGAAGTCGCAATAACAAAGCGCAAGGCCTATGAGAATGAAGATTATTGGGGCAAAGCCGTACCTGGATTTGGATCTGAAAAAGCCAAGTTGGTTGTCGTTGGTCTAGCACCAGGCGCTCATGGCGCGAACCGAACTGGTCGAATTTTTACCGGTGATAGTTCTGGTGATTGGTTATACCGAGCGCTTTACAACGCGGGTTTGGCAAAGATCCCAACTAGTCGAAGCGCAAATGACGGACAAGTTTTAAAGGATGTTCGCATCCTCTGCGCAGTTAGATGCGCCCCGCCAGATAACAAGCCAAGTACCGAAGAGCGAATTAATTGTTCACCATTCATGCATAAGGAGATCGAATTATTACTTCCAACAACCAAGAGCTACCTAGCTCTAGGAAAGTTTGCTTGGGATGCACTCATTTCTCACTTAACAGAACTCGATTTCACGGTTCCAACACCTAAGCCAAAGTTTGCGCATGGAGCCACCTTCCAAGTTATTGGTCCCGATAAAAAAATTCGCAAAGTGGTGGGTAGCTACCATCCATCGCAACAAAATACTTTCACCGGCAAACTAACCGAGAAGATGCTCGATGATGTCATTAAGCAGGTTATGTGATGTATAAGAATTTGAAGTGCGCGGTTGTAATCCCTGCTTACAAAGAAGAATTGCTAGTTGGCGAAACCATAAAAGGTGTTCCAGGCTTTATTGACTTAGTTGTTGTAATTGACGATTGCAGCCCAGACAAGACTTATGAAGTTGCAAGTAAATATGCTTCAGATCGCGTGATTGTCGTGAGCCTTCCAGAGAATCAAGGCGTAGGTGGCGCAATCATGGCCGGGCATCAAATTGCACTAGACAACAATTGTGATGTCTCAATAGTTATGGCTGGCGACAATCAGATGGACCCCGATTACCTTCCAACTCTTATCGATCCGATTGCTTCTGGTGAATTCGATTTCGCAAAAGGAAACCGCTTCTTCTCAAGTACTTCACTAAAGGGGATGCCTAAGTATCGGGTAATTGGTAACGCAGCTCTTGGATTGTTAACGAAGATGGCTTCAGGCTATTGGCACATTTTTGATCCCCAAAATGGTTACACCGCAATCTCAAGCAAAGTCTTAAAACAAATTCCACTGAACAAGGTTGCCAAGAGATACGACTTTGAAAACGATCTTTTAATTTGGCTATCAATCTTTGATGCCCGGGTTATCGATGTAAATATCCCAGCAAGGTATGGAAGTGAAACCTCGCACATTAAGTTATTGCCATTTATCCTGCGCACTTGCCGCACATTATTTAGTGGCTTCTTCAGGCGGATTACCTACAAGAAATGAAGAAATTAAATCTAAATGCAATATACGCACTGGGAACTCTAGTCTTTGGAGCGATAACGCTCTTTCGCCTTAGCTTTATTGGTGGCATCCATAAAGCTTTAATCGGAATGTACTCCGGCTTTCCGGGCCGCAATGGCGACCACATGTATTACACATCGATGGCTCTGCAATTCGCGGGTAAAAGTTATGACCAAGCTATTAACTTGGCGGCAAATAATTTTCACGATTACCCATTGCCAGCCAACTCATTGAACTTTGGTTACCTAGACACGATCGTTGCACCGCTTATTTATGCTCGCCAAACTCTGCCGCAATTGCTTTCACTTGGTTACGAACTATTTGGTTACCGTGGCTTTGGAATAAGTACTTTAGTAATCGGAGTCATCACTCTTTACCTGTTAATTCAATGGGTAGCCAGAGAGTGGGGAAGAACTGCAGCCTGGGCGACTTTGATGCTTGCTTCGGCAAGCACTTTCTATATTTGGTACTCAACCGGAATATTTATCGAAACCATTGTTTTACTTATTGAAGTGCTTTGGCTTTACACACTTCCAATTTCTAGGCATTACAAAGCAAGCGGTTGGAATCTTCTAGCAACTAGCGGTCTGATATTTCTTCTGGCTTTAACTAGACAATTTCCGGTCCTACCGATCGCGGTATTAATCGGAGGATGGATAGCGACCTACTCCAGAAAACGGAAAGTTAGAAACATTTGGTTCCTTCCAACTCTACTTGGTGGAATAACTTCCTTGG
>DAIOGD010000168.1:0-2174 GCA_036745395.1 Candidatus Nanopelagicaceae bacterium
ATCCGCATATGCCAAACTCTTGGTCGCGCCCATAAAGGAAAGTGCTGCTTCTTCGGTTCCGGGAATAACTTCTGGTTCGATTCCCAAAATTTCACGAACTCCATCAATGAAAATATCTCGGTTTGATGCATCACGAGTTGCCGATGTTGCACAGAAGCGAATCTTCTCAACGCCTTTGCTTTGAATTATTTCGGCATATTTTCTAGTCGCTGCAAGTGTGCGTTCTACTGCTTCAGGATCAAAGGCACCGGTTGCATCCACGCCTTGACCTAAGCGAACAACTTCCATTTCGCGAGTAATCTCTTGAAAATTATCACCAGTTATGTCGGCGATTAGTAAGCGAATTGAATTCGTTCCGCAATCGATCGCTGCAACTCTGCTCATTCACTCACCTTACAGGTATCGCCATTCCACCATTGCGGAAGGGCAGCTAGAGCTTCATCACCAAGTGGATTAACTCCAGGGCCAGCAGAAAGAGAATGTGCGACGAGAGAATGTAGGCACTTAACGCGATCTGGCATTCCGCCCGCGGTGATTCCCTTTACTTCTGGGACATCCATTCCGAGTGCATCACGAGCTGCCTCATAATCATCATGGGCTGCTTGATATGCACCGGCCAATTCTGGATCGGTTCCAAGTCGGTCTTGCATCTGCGCCATCATTCCGGTTGTTTCCAGAGTTGAAATTGCGCCAGTCAATCTAGGACAAGTTGCGTAATAAAAAGTTGGGAAAGGGGATCCGTCAGAAAGTCTTGGTGGTGTTTCAACTACAGCTGGCTTGCCACATGGACAGCGATAAGAAATTGCGTGTACATCGCGCGGGGTTCGGCCTAATTGTTCTTGAATAAATAGAAGATCTTCTTGCGTTGGTTTCTCGCTCATTTGTTAGCGATTCACATTTGTTGTTGAAATAGAGGCAAGCAATCTGCCATACCAAGGAAGTCCAGATGGAATTTGATTTGCGATTGGCGCTGCTGGGGCTTGAGAACCAGTTTGTTCCGGTGTTAAACCAAGTACCGCGTATTGGCGTTCACCAGGAAATACAAAGTGCAAACGCGTACGAGCCTGGCTAGCAACATAAGCCGGGTCATTCCATTTTGCTAAATCTTGTTGCGCTTTTGCTAAGTCAGAACTGTCATCGCGAATCTCTGCGCGTAAAGAATTTATTTGTGCGCGTTGGGCAAAATATCTTTGAAGCGGCGGTGCCAAGGTAATAGCAACCACGAATAACGTGGTTGCTACCGCAATCCATCGGCCCGATATTCCGGGATACTTTAAAGAATTAGCCATTGAAACGAGGGAAGGCGCTGCGACCTGCGTAGAGCGCAGAGTCTGCTAGTTCTTCTTCAATGCGAAGCAATTGATTGTACTTTGCAACGCGTTCGCTTCGTGCAGGTGCGCCAGTCTTGATCTGACCGCACTCAAGTGCAACTGCTAGATCAGCAATTGTGGTGTCTTCGGTTTCACCTGAACGGTGCGACATCATTGAACGGTAGCCATTGCGATGTGCAAGAGATACGGCATCAATGGTCTCGGTCAAAGTACCGATTTGGTTTACCTTTACGAGAAGTGCATTTGCAGTGTGAAGACCAATTCCCTTTGCAAGACGTTCTGGGTTTGTAACGAATAGGTCATCGCCGACGATTTGAATCTTGGAACCAAGTTGCGCGGTCATCTTTGCCCAACCATCCCAGTCATCTTCATCAAGTGGATCTTCGATTGAAACGATTGGGTAAGCAGAAACTAGATCTGCGTAATAGGCGATCATTTCATCAGAAGAACGCTTGGTTCCTTCGAATGAATACTTGCCACCTTCGTGGAATTCTGTCGCAGCAACGTCCATCGCAAGTGCGATTTCCTTACCCGGCTTAAAGCCAGCTGCTTGCACCGCTTCAAGAATCAAATCAAGTGCAGCGCGGTTGCTATCAAGGTTTGGTGCGAATCCACCTTCATCACCGATTGATGTTGCAAGACCACGCTTCTTTAGAACTGACTTGAGGCTGTGATAAATCTCAGCGCCCCAACGAAGTGATTCCTTAAATGATTCGGCACCAATTGGCGCAACCATAAATTCTTGAATATCAACGTTGGTATCTGCGTGAGCGCCACCGTTAAGAATGTTCATCATTGGTACTGGAAGTGTGTGCGCTGTTGGTCCGCCGATATAACGGAAGA
>DAIOGD010000169.1:0-2164 GCA_036745395.1 Candidatus Nanopelagicaceae bacterium
GCTACGCGGCCGCCGGTATCGAGGATACGTTGCTTGCCGGTGTAGAACGGGTGGCATACTGAACAAACTTCAACATAAATTGAGCCAGATTCCTTTGTGCTGCGGGTTGTGAAAACTTCACCGCAACCACAAGTAACAGTGGTCTCTACATAATTTGGATGGATCTCTGACTTCATTTTTTTCTCCTTGTGGTGACTGGGTCGGGTTTCCCGTGAACCAGTGCCGTTTAGTGCTCGGATCGGAAGTTTAACCCGCGCGGGTTAAAAGGGAAAATTAAAGAACTTTTACCGCTTAGTCATTCGAATTTGCGCTTGCTGCTGGCGTGCTCGCCCCAGCTAAGCCGCCTTCGGCATTCGTTGTCTTCTGGATCTGCATCAAGAATTCAACGTTCGACTTGGTTCCCTTCATGCGCTCAAGCAATAGCTCGAGTGCTTGTTGTGGCTCGAGTGCGTGAAGTACCCGACGCAAACGCCAAACAATTGAAAGCTCTTCGGTTCCCATAAGAATTTCTTCTTTACGAGTACCAGAACCAACAACATCAACCGCTGGGAAGATTCGCTTATCAGCGAACTTGCGGTTAAGAATCAATTCCATATTTCCAGTTCCCTTGAATTCTTCGAAGATAACTTCATCCATCTTCGAACCAGTATCAACAAGAGCTGTTGCAAGAATGGTTAGCGATCCGCCATTTTCAACGTTACGTGCGGCACCGAAGAACTTCTTTGGTGGATATAGCGCTGCTGAATCAACACCGCCAGAAAGAATACGACCTGATGCTGGAGCGGCGATGTTGTATGCGCGGCCCAAACGAGTAATTGAGTCAAGTAGAACGACAACATCGTGGCCAAGTTCAACCAAACGCTTTGCGCGCTCGATTGCCAATTCGGCAACAGAGGTGTGGTCATCTGCTGGACGATCGAATGTTGAAGCGATTACTTCACCCTTGATCGAGCGTTGCATATCGGTAACTTCTTCTGGGCGTTCATCAACAAGTACAACCATCAAGTGACATTCAGGGTTATTTGTTGTGATCGCATTCGCAATTGATTGCAGGACCATGGTCTTACCAGCCTTTGGTGGCGAAACGATAAGTCCGCGTTGACCCTTACCAATTGGTGAGATCAGATCAATAACGCGAGTTGTAAGAATGTTTGGTTCGGTCTCAAGGCGCAGACGCTCTTGTGGGTAAAGCGGAACCAGCTTTGCAAATTCAATACGTTCCTTAGAAGTCTCTGGATCAGAACCATTTACAGTTTCAACGCGAACGAGTGCATTGAACTTCTCTTTACGTTCTCCTTCACGTGGTTGGCGAACGGAACCAGTAATTACATCGCCCTTGCGCAATCGATAGCGACGAACTTGTTGAAGTGAAACATAGACATCATTTGGACTTGGTAGATAACCACCGGTACGAATGAATGCGTAGTTTTCTAAGATATCTAGAAGTCCACCAACAGGTAGCAAGACATCGTCTTCGGAAATTTGAATTTCGCGCTCTTCGCGATTTCCGCGATCACGGAAGCGATTATTACGATCTCCGCGTTCACGACGGTTATGGCGATCACGGCCACCACGGTCACGGCCACCACGATCTTGGTCAGAGTTATTTCCAACCCATTCCTTCTTATTAACATCAGCATCAGACGCGTCATTTGGGTTTGAACCTTGGTTCTCGCCATCATCATCTTGATCGTCGTCGTCATCGGAGTTTTTATTACTTGAACCATTATTTGAATTCTTGTTTTGACCTTTGTTGCCACCCTTGCGGCGGGCGTCGCGTTCTGCGCGCTTTGCTTCGCGTTCAGCTTTTGCAGCTTCGCGGTTTGCGGCTTGTAGGTCGGCGATTGCTGTGACTAGATCGCCCTTTTTCATAGTTGCGGCATCTTCTATCCCTAATTGGCCGGCAACCTTCTTCAACTCTGGAAGAAGCATCGCGGATAGTTCGCCGTTATCTTTTGCTGTTGCCATATTTTTTCTTTTATCTTTTCTTTTGATTTATTCTGGTTTATTCCACTCGTTGCTTTAAATTGCTTTAAGTGGATTTATGCGGATTCCTAATTACTTGACCATCTTGGAAATACTTAGGAATTATTTTTTATTGATATTTTTTGATTTTATCCGGATCACTTACCGAAGATTTCTCGGTCGTCCTGATAGGTAAAAC
>DAIOGD010000170.1:0-2110 GCA_036745395.1 Candidatus Nanopelagicaceae bacterium
GAACCAAATCTGGTTCTGGGAAGTAGCGGTAATCCTCGGCTTGTTCCTTTGAACGACCGGGTCTGGTTTGACCACTCTCTTCTAGGAAGTGACGAGTCTCTTGAATAATTCGCTCGCCATTCTCAAGGCGATTTGCTTGCCGCTCGATTTCGCCAGAAACTGCGCGCTCGACGGAGCGAAGTGAATTAACATTCTTTGTTTCGCTTCGAGTTCCAAGTTCACCAGAACCAATTGGAGCAAGCGATACATTTGCATCACAACGAAGCGAGCCTTGTTCCATCTTTACATCAGAAACTCCAAGCGATCGCAAAATATCGCGAAGTTCGGTTACATAAGCGCGAGCAACTTGCGGTGCATATTTGCCCGTACCAGGAACAATTCGGGTAACTATTTCAACAAGTGGAATGCCAGCGCGGTTGTAATCAAGGAGCGAATATTCAGCGCCATGAATACGTCCAGTTGAACCACCTACGTGAAGTGACTTACCGGTGTCCTCTTCCATGTGGACCCGTTCGATATCTACTCGAAATACTCGGGGGCCTTCATCGGTTTCAATTTCAACATCTAGGTAACCATTAATACAGATTGGTTCGTCATATTGGGAAGTCTGGAAATTCTTTGGCATATCTGGGTAGAAATAATTCTTACGGGCAAAGCGGCTGTAAGAAGCGATAGAGCAGTTGAGCGCCAATCCGATAAGAATTGTGCTTTCAATTGCCTTTGCATTAACTACCGGAAGTGCGCCTGGTAAACCAAGGCATACGGGACAAGTTTGGGTATTCGGTTCGGCGCCAAACTCTGTTGCGCAGGAACAGAACATCTTTGATTTTGTATTTAATTCAACGTGAACTTCCAAACCAAGAGTTGGCTCGTATTTTGCAACAGCGCCGGCATAATCAAGAGTCATTACTTGGCTCCTAACTTTGGTGCGTTAGCAAGAATTGGCTTGCCCCACTTTGATAGCAGCGCCACTTCAAGAGTTCCACCAACTCGGTAGAAGCGATCGTCTTGCATTACCGGAGCCAAAATTTGTAAGCCAACTGGCAAGCCATCTTCATCTGCAAGACCAACTGGCAAGCTCATGCCGCCGATTCCTGCCATATTTACTGGGATGGTTGCGATATCACTTAGGTACATGGCAACCGGATCGTTGCTCTTTTCACCGATCTTAAAAGCGGTTGTAGGTGTAACCGGAGAAACCAGGACATCGGCCTTTGAAAAGGCTGCTTCGAAATCTTGCTTTACAAGTGTGCGGACCTTTTGTGCCGAACCGTAATAAGCATCGTAATAACCAGATGAAAGTGCGTAAGTTCCAAGAATAATTCGACGCTTAACTTCTTTTCCAAAGCCAGCATCACGGGTAATGCTCATTACTTCTTCTGCGCCTCGCTTTCCATCATCACCAACACGCAATCCATAGCGCATTGAGTCAAAGCGGGCTAGGTTTGATGAAGCCTCGGAAGGTGCAATTAAGTAGTAAGCCGCAAGTGCGTATTCAAAATTAGGACAAGAAACTTCAACTATTTCAGCACCTTGCGCAACAAGTAATTCAAGGGATTCGTTAAAGCGCGCCAATACTCCAGCTTGGAAACCGGCACCACTTAACTCTTTAATGACACCAATCTTCATTCCCTTTACATCGCCTCGCTTTGCAGCGGCGACAACTTGTGGGACTGGTGCATTGATACTTGTTGAATCTCTTTCATCATGTCCGGCAATTGCTTCATGTAATAGTGCGGTATCTAAAACAGTACGAGCAAATGGGCCAACTTGATCAAGGCTTGAAGAGTAAGCAATAACGCCGTAGCGAGATACGCCGCCATATGTTGGTTTAACGCCAACAATTCCTGTTAGCGCTGCTGGTTGGCGAATTGATCCACCGGTATCGGTTCCAATTGCAATCGGAGCTTGGAAAGCTGCAACCGCTGCTGCCGAACCACCGCTTGAACCACCTGGAGTGCGAGTTAGATCCCAAGGATTTTGCGTTGTGCCATATGCCGAATTTTCAGTAGAAGACCCCATGGCAAACTCATCCATATTTGTCTTGCCGAGAATTACGACACCAGCTTCTTTTAGCTTTGTAACAACGGTCGCATCGTATGGCGGACGC
>DAIOGD010000171.1:0-2102 GCA_036745395.1 Candidatus Nanopelagicaceae bacterium
ACCCACTCACGTAGATCTGATCAGTCGCTCAATCGATGCCGGGATCCACGTCTTATGTGAGAAGCCAGTTGATTTGGATATCAACCGCGCCTTGACCATCAAAGATAAGGTCGCCAATTCAAAGACCAATGTTTCGATCGCCTTCAATCGTCGCTTTGATCCAAACTTCGCAGTGGCCCATGCCCGCTACAAAGCCGGCGAGATTGGTCGACTACAACAATTAATCGTCACAAGCCGCGACCCAGCGCCACCACCACGTGCATATATCGCTGTTTCAGGTGGAATCTTCCGCGATCAAGCAATTCACGACTTTGATATCGCACGCTTCTTTGTTGGAGATATTGCAGAAGTTTCAACATTTGCAACAAATCAAATCGTTGCTGATGCTAAAGCCGAGGGCGACTATGACACCGCGATCACAAATCTTCGAAGCGTGAACGGTGAATTAGTTACTGTGATTAATACTCGCTACTCATCTTATGGATATGACCAACGCCTAGAGGTCTTCGGCGATAAGGGCATGTTGATTGGAAATAACTTAACTTCAACGATGCTGACTTCATATAACGCCCAAGGTACTGATCAACGCGATGCCTATATGCCATTCTTCCTCGAGCGTTACGCCATCTCCTACCGCAAGGAACTTCAATTATTTATTGAAAGTATCCAGACCGGAAAACAACTTAACCCAACTTATGAAGATGGTTGCAAGGCGCTAATAATTGCCGATGCTGCAACCGAATCCGCTAAGTCGGGTCAAGTAGTAAAAGTTAAGAACTAGAGCTCGGCTTCGATAGCGCGCAGAAATGCGACGCTCTCGCGGGCAAACTCGACTGGTCCTGCGCCGGCGGCTGGTTCCTCAAAGATTGCGAGATCTTGTTCGAGGACAAACCAGCCGTCATAGCCGGCAGCAACCAAATTCTTCACAATAGCCTTCATATCAATATCGCCCTTACCTAGCGGAGCGTAAAGACCAGAAATCATGGCATCGTAATAAGTCTTAGTTCCATTACGAACTTCGGCAGCACGTGCAGCATTTGTATCTTTCATGTGAACATGGCCAACGCGATCGGCATACCTCGCAGAAAATTCAACTGGATCGCAACCGCCAATAAACATATGGCCGGTGTCTAAACAAAACTTAATTGTTGAACCGTGAAGAATCTTCAAAATGTCGGCTTCGGTTTCAACCATAGTTCCGACGTGAGGGTGAAGAACTGCATCAACACCTTGCGCTTCGCAGGTTTCCCGAATCTTGTTTAGGTTGTTGAACATAACCTGCCAACCAGCATCATCCAATTCTGGGCGCTTCTCGTCGTAGCCTTCGATACCGGTGTTTGCAGCAAGTACTAACTTGTAAGCACCGGTTGCCTTATAGCTCTTCAACTCTTCCAAAACCTCAGGCATTGGATCGTGATCTGCCTTATGCAAAACAATTGGGAAGAATCCACCAATAGCTTCCATCCCGTGTTCTTTGAGAACACGTGCACGATTTTCGGCATCAACCGGAAGAAATCCAAGTGGACCAAATTCAGTCGCTCCAAGACCAAGTTCGGCCATCTCTTTTAGGACGCGAGCTGGTCCCATTTGATGACCCCACTTAGGTGCTTCGCAAACTCCCCAAGAAATAGGAGCTCCTGCGATCTTTAGTTTCTTAGCCATTTCATCCCTTTCGTTTCTATTTTAGATTGGCGATTGCTTTTGGTGATTTACCTTCTAGAACATCTCTCACACTTTGTGCCGCATCAATTAGCGTCGCTAGCGTTGATTTAACACTTAAGCCCATTACATGTGGCGTTAGCACAACATTTTCATGGTCAAATATTGCGTGATGCGCTGGTGGCTCCGGATCAAATACATCTAGTCCAAGTCCACCAATTTTTCCGGAATTTAATCCGACAAGCGCAGCATCGAGATCAATTAAGGCGCCGCGGCTGCAATTCACTAATACGACTCCTTCATTCATTTTTGAAATCGATTTGGAATTTATCAGTGAAGTTGTCTCACTCGTAAGTGGAATGTGTAATGAGATCACATCGGAGGCTGAGAGCAGATCGTCAAAGTTCGCGACCTTCATTTCACTTGGAATCTCGGCAAAAGGA
>DAIOGD010000172.1:0-1985 GCA_036745395.1 Candidatus Nanopelagicaceae bacterium
TATCGAAGGTAAGCCGCTCTCTCTGATGCAACCTGATCTCTTGGCAAATTCGATGCGATTTCATCGTAAGCACCATCAACATTGAATTGCTCATTTGTGATCGGAACAATTAACGGACGATCCTCAAATAAGAAGGCATCGTATTCCGCTCGAGTAGTTGGGTTCGATAAAACCGTATAAGCCTCGATAACTTCATTTAGTCGCTCGGCGGAATCAGGGCTTGAATTTCTATCTGGGTGTAACTCAAAGGCTTTGCGGCGGTAAACAGCGCGGATTTCATCGCGTCCTGCGTTAGTAGCAATCCCAAGGATCGCGTAGAAATCTTTACCTTCCCATTCCTTGCGCATCTCTTAGATCACCCCCAAAGTCATAGCTATCGCTAAAGCTAAAACTAAAGGACCGGCAGTTTTATAAGCAACCTGCATCTTTGGTCTCACATACCAACGGTCATCCCCCGGTCTTGCCTTTCGACCAAACATCTTGAGTAATCCAATAAGAAAGCCTGGGACTGCAAGCAGAATGAAAAGCAAGCGAGTTTTATCAACCGGATTGTAGTTTTGAGACTCAATCCAATTGCTATATCCACGATTAATTAATGACATGATTATTACGGCGGGAATTCCAACTGGAAGGATTTGAAACAATAGTGATGAATTTGGGAAATTCTCTTTATATTCCTTAAGGATATTTGGAACCATGAACAAGACTAAAGCGGCCCAAAGTTCCCAGTGTGTCCCAAGGAATGAGACCGCAAAAAATGTATATAAAAGTCCCTTTGATAACCAGCTTAAAATTCTAAAGTTTGAATCTTGTTCGTGAACGGTGTTTGGCGATAAATAATTTAGGTACGCATGGTTTCTAAAGCTCACGTAATCTTCGATTACATATCGGAGAAATAAAGCCAAACTAGCGGCAATTCCGCATGTGGAAGCATGAGAACTCAATGGAAGTTTTAGGTGAGCAAACCCATCTAGGGCAAGAACTAAATTCTTAACTCCCCACCCCGCAACCAAGGGCCCAACAATTAAATCGGTTGCACGTTCCCAAAACCCGACTTCTGCAATTGTTCGACGAAGAGGTCTGGTGCCGCTAGCCATCATCGCTGGCGTGATCCAAAGGATTGCTAAGCCAAGAAGCGTTCTAAAGTCATATGGGTTTACGATGAAGTGGCTGGTAACCGCCAGGATCGAGAAAGTAATAAAGCCCAAAAATCCAGCTCCAGCATCAAGGCAACTTAAAACAATTAACGAAGTTGAGATAGCAACAGAAGGAGTAGTTATATGCCCGATTCCATGGATATCGTGAAATGCCAAAACTCCTAGAGCCACACCGAGCGCTGGAAAAAACAAAACTAGTGGGCCTAAGGAATATTGCAGATATCCCCCATCGGCCATCAATCTTGAACCAAGTGGTGAATATCTTCCTATCTTAATTGTCGAATTACTTCTAAATTGATCCAAGCCAATAGATGAGATCAATCCCTTTGAATACTCTTCCTTCTTACGAAGTTTTCCTGCAATTTTATTTGCGTCAATTCCTTCATAGGTCGTTTCACTATCTGTTGAAGCATCAGAATTAAAGCCTTTATTTCCCGCCCACATCGCCAGCAATGTGAAAAACGTAAGTGCAATTCCAGCCGTCTTTTTGAAGTCCGCAGCCGGGTTATAACCCTCGCTTTGGTACTCAACCACTTTTACATTGGCGTAGTCCAAAGTTGTGCCATCTTGAAAATATGCACGCACGGAGTAATTTCCAACGGGATAGTTACTTGGAATTAAAACCTGATAGGTAGTCCGATTTACTTTCACATTTGTACTTGTGAAAGTAAGTGTCTTGCCAGATCCAATTAGATCTAGATGAGTGATATTTGGTGAGATCGCCGTATCAATTTCCACGGTCTCATACCGCCCGCGTTCCCAGGTAAGCCCCGAGGGCGCCGCGAATGCGGTCGTAATTGAAAGTGGTCCAGCTATAAAAGCAAAAAG
>DAIOGD010000173.1:0-1968 GCA_036745395.1 Candidatus Nanopelagicaceae bacterium
AAAGTGAATCGGTAATTGCCGCCCAACCGATTAGCACTGGCATGCAACCTGCGATTCCGCCCCAAACAATATTTTGCGAGGTTCGACGCTTTAACCCAATTGTGTAACCAAAAACGTAAAAGACAATTGCGGCAGCGGTCAAAACCGTTGCTAACAAAGTTGTAAATAGCGAAAAGATAGTTAGCGAAATAACAGTTAGCGCCGAAGCAAAAATGAATGCTTGGGTTTCTGTTACATCACCATTAACAATTGGGCGCTTGGACGTACGAGCCATCAAACGATCGGAATCAACTTCAATAATCATGTTAAAAGCATTTGAAGCACCGGCCGCCAATGTTCCGCCGATAAGAGTAGCTAAGGTAACTTTCCAAGTTGGAATTGCATTACCCGCTAGAAATAACGCTGGCAAGGTTGTAACAAGAAGCAGTTCAACGACCCGTAACTTCATCAGCGCGATATATGGCGCAATTGCCGAGCGGTTCATTTAGATAGCGTAACTCAGTTGGTAGGAGATGGCTTAGCGATTGTCGCAAGCATCTTGTCGATCGCCTCTCGGGCTTGGGCTCGATAGCGCTCGTAAGGTTTTACGTGGTCTGCGATAACGGCGAAGACATATTGTTCTTGGCCTACATTCACATACCCAGCCAGACTTACTGAGGTATTGATCCAACCGGTCTTAGCCTTAACCAGACCGACCGCTTTGGGCGCATCGTTAACAAATCTAGTTTTCAATGTGCCAGTTTTCCCAGCAAGTGGGAGTCCTTCATAAATCACATTTAAAGCGGGATCAGATTTAATTTTCAAAAGCAGGTCCGCGATTGTACGAGTTGAGATTTTCGTATCATGTGAAAGACCGTTGCCATCAAAAACTTGAAGACCATCGGTTGATATTCCCATATCACCTAAAGTTTTTTCAAAGGCGCCTTGGATCCCCGCAACATCAGTCCCAAATCCCATTTGCATTGCAGCTGATCGCGCTAATCGATCTGCCAAAATATTGTCAGACCAAAGCAAAGTAAATTGCACAATGTCCTTTAATGGTGGCGATGAAATTTCCGCTAACTTCGTTACGGCTTCAGCTTTTAATGTATCGCTTGAAGGGATTTGATTGATATTGATTATTAAGTGGCGACGGTAGAAGCGCTTTAAAATATCTAGATCCGCGGAATAAACGCCATTTACATCCAAGTTAATTGTTCGAAGGCCCGGATGTTCTTTCAGAATTGCATTAATCAAAGTCGGTGAAAATGCCCGGTGGTATTTGGCTTCCTCGTAAGGAGTCGCGGTCAGCCAAGGATCTCGATCACCAATTAACGCATAGGTGTCTGGTTGGTTAGTTGAATAAATTGCGGTGTTAAAAACTTTATCTGGTCCAAGAGTTTTAACAGCGGCGGTCATTGAAACAAGCTTTAAGACCGAAGCCGGGGCACGTAATGTGTCGGCATTATCCGAAAAGAGAGTTTGGTCGCCATTTGGATCAATAACGATTATGCCTGGATGAGCGAGGGCTGGTGAATTTGCTAGTTTGATAAAAGATTTCGGTAGCAAATTCGCATTTGCTGGTTCAATAATTGTTAGCGCAAGGGCCAAGGCCACTATCGAGATCTTAATTTTGCGCATTGGGCAATTATGCCTTGCTTTCAATTCGAAGTAGTCGATTGAGCCTGCCTTGCGAAATTGCCGCTCCAAGTAAAACTATCGCGCCGCCAACGGGTTCAAACCAAGTGACTGATTCACTCAAAAAGATCGCACCGACAAATACTGCGACTACCGGGGTGAGGTAGGTAACGCTACTTGCGATATAGCCACCAGCAAGTTCGACAATTCGAAAGTTCCAGATATACGCAATTCCGCTACCGAAAATTCCAAGCGCCAACATTCCTAAGATTGGATTTAGTCGGAATTGGTCCTTGGCTATTCCATTTATTAAAAATAAGGGCAGCAGAGTTATCGCCCCGGACGTAACTT
>DAIOGD010000174.1:0-1964 GCA_036745395.1 Candidatus Nanopelagicaceae bacterium
TCATCAACTGCTGCTTCAAACTTGGTTGCATCAGAAGCTTTGATGGAGTTCATTGGTTCAACCAAGTTCTCAGGAATTCTGCAATCAATCCAACCTGGCTTATTTGCTAACAAGTACTCAGCTGTACCTAACGATCCATTTATTCAATCACAGGTGAAGTTGGTTCAGAGTACAAAGCATGTTGCACAGTTCTTTGACCGCGATTCTCGCCCAGACTTCGCAGGACCAATCTTCGGTCCAGCACTGCAGAAGTACCTTGGCGGAGGAGATCCAAAGTCGATCGCAAAAGATCTCGCTGCACAATGGGCTGCTTTGCCTCCTGCCTAATCAGGAAAAGTTCAGTACTACTACGGGATTCCGCCGGCGGTTACACCGCCGGCGGAAATTCCATTTTCATTTGGTCTAGTAATGAACGAAGAAAAGGAAAATAATTGAGCAGCGTTCTTGAAGAACAGGCCCCAATAGCCGTTCCGGCAAAAAAGGAAAAGAAGAAGAGCTCCCATAATTTCAGTGGAAGTGACCGTGTCACCCTCGGAGCGTTCGTTGGACTTCCAACCATCTTGCATGTGCTCTTTGTATGGGTACCGGCGGTCTGCACCATCCTCCTCTCATTCACATTCTGGGATGGAATCGGTGGACTAAAAAATATTAAATGGGTTGGCTTCACAAACTATCGTCAGATCTTCCAACTCGACGAAAACTTGCCAATCGCTATTCGAAATAACATTTTGTGGCTGGCGGTATTCGCGCTCATCGCGACCCCACTCGGAATCTTGCTCGCCTATTACATTGATAAGAACCTCAAGGGAACTCAGCTCTACCAGACCTCGTTCTATCTTCCACTTGTTATTTCGCTGGCAGTTACAGGAATTATCTGGGATAACGTGTTCCGTACAGATGGTGTCTTAAACGCGCTATTTGGCAATACGAATCCGGATACCGCGATCTCATGGCTGGGTGACCCACACAAGAATATCTGGGTCGTTCTCTTTATCGCTTCATGGCGGCACATCGGTTACATCATGTTGCTCTATTTAGCAGGTATGAAGTCGGTGGATCCATCACTTCGGGAAGCTTCGGCGATTGATGGCGCATCAGAGTGGTACACCTTCCGTCGAGTAATTATTCCTTCGCTGCGTCCAGTGAACGTCATTATCGTTGTCGTGACAATCATCGAATCACTTCGCGCCTTCGACTTGGTATTTATTATCAATCGTGGAACCAATGGCTTGCAGACGCTGGGAGTTCTTGTTTATCAGAACATTCAGGGTGAATCGACACGTATCGGCTGGGGATCTGCATACGCCACGCTTCTATTCATTATTTGTTTGGGTCCAATTATGGTTTATCTCTATCAGAACTTCAGTAAAGGAACCGACTAATGGTTACGGGCGAAAAGAGTAAAACCGGCCAACGTGTCGCGATTGGTGTTCTTTCAGTCTTTTCATTGATTTGGGTTGCCCCAATTCTCTTCACCATCCTGCAGTCTTTTAGACCATATGACGACGTTGTAAAGAACGGTGTGATGTCTTGGCCAAAGCATTTAACGTTTGCAAATTATTACCATGCTTTTGTGCAATCGAAAATGTGGTTATTCTTCTTTAATTCCGTTGAAGTCGCTGTGCCTGCGGTTGTTCTTACTCTATTTCTGGCTTCGATGATCGCTTTCGTATTGAGCCGTTACGAGTCGCGCGCAAGCGTCCCGCTATTGATGCTCTTTACAGCTGGAAATTTGCTTCCACCACAATTGTTGTTTATTCCGATTTTCCGTATCTATCTCAAGATACATGTGCCGCATTTCGTAAATAGCAATGGCGTTTTGTATGACACTCAATTGGGATTAATTTTGATTCACGTTGCGGTCCAGGTCGGTTTCGCAACCTTCGTACTCACCAACTATCTCCGCACAATTCCGAAGGAAATTTCGGAATCAGCTTTGGTTGATGGTGCTAACGTTTGGAATC
>DAIOGD010000175.1:0-1957 GCA_036745395.1 Candidatus Nanopelagicaceae bacterium
CTCGTATTGGCATCTTCGTAGTGCCGCCTTTGGTATTTGTTATTACCAAGCGCATCTGTCTCTCGCTTCAACGCGCTGATCGTGAGATCGTTCTTCATGGCCGTGAAACCGGTCGTTTAGTAATGCTTCCTCACGGGGAATTCATTGAAGTTCACGAAGAACTCTCCCCTGAGAAGAAGTTCACTCTGACTCAGCACGAACAGGCCCCTACCCTTGCAATCCCAGCGGCTGACTCAAATGGTGTCCGCAATCCGCAAGGAATCAAGGGCAAGCTACGTGCACGTATGAGCCAGGCGCATGCAACACAAGTTCCTGCTCCTAGCGAATCTGAGGCCAAAGCTTTAGAAGGCGGACATCACTAACTTTTCGCATACTATTTAGTAATGCGGATTCGTCCAGCTCTACCTTCAGAAGGCCAGTTAATAATCGATCTCATTCGAGAGTTGGCGGCATATGAAAAAGCGGAAGATCAGGCCCGAGCGACAATCGAGCAAATCAACGGTGCTTTCTTCTGTGAAAACCCGGCCGTTTACTGCCATCTAATCGAAGCAGATTCTGGCGAGGTTGTTGGTTTTGGAATCTGGTTCCTGAATTTCAGCACTTGGTCTGGCACTCATGGAATCTATTTAGAAGATCTATTTGTTAGACCGGAACACCGCGGACAAGGCTTCGGCAAGGCCATGCTGATATTTCTAGCCAAGTTATGCGTCGAGCGTGGCTACCACCGCTTTCAATGGTGGGTACTCGATTGGAATACTCCATCAATCGAATTCTATAAATCACTCGGTGCTGAATTAATGGATGAATGGACCGTCATGCGCGTCAGTCGCGGCGCCCTAACTAAATTAGCGAACCTGCCGCTTTCAAAATGAAAAAGGCACTTCCACTCCTGGCTTTAGCGCTAATAATCCAAACCATTCCAGCGAATGCGATGGGGTCTGGCGACAAGTATCAAGATTTTCAGACCGGGGTTACCTATGTCGTTTACAAGCCGTCTCCGGCAACAATAAAAGAGCTACCACCACTCAATTTTGAAGTTCGACCATGTCGGCTATTTCCCAAGCGCGATGAATACCTCCTTGCCGGGTTTGGTGGGATGGAAGTTGGAATTTCTCTAGTTGAGACGAGTGCGAAATTCAATTGCACGGGCTTAGATAATCCATCTGTTATTCAGAAAATAGAGATAAAAACCTTGAGTGCAACCCTCGGGATCTATTGCCCAACCAAGAGTTGTACCAGCGCTGATATTTCAAAGTACGGCGGAGAAATTACCTTTACCGCGCCAGCAAGTAAGGGTCTGCAAAGCACATTTATTCGGGTGGGAACCCGGGGCTACATCACATATAAACAACTTTTAGCCTTCGCCGCCGGACTCAAACCGGTAGGAAGTAAATAGCCAAATAAGTTAGTGAGCGCTTGCCGAAGGCTTTTCATATTCCAATACGAAGCCCAAAATGCTTACTACAAGTGCGCCAACTGCAATAAGAGTTAGCCACCAGCCGATTAGCAATCCAAGTCCGGCTGCACACATCGAAAGCGCAACTGGTAATGGCCACCATGAATGTGGTGAATAGAAACCAAGCTCGCCCGCAGCATCCGCAATCTCACCTTGCTGATTATCTTCCGGAAGGTTTCCACCTAGGCGCTTATTGGTGAACCAAATGTAGAAACCAATAAGTGCGGCTAAGCCACCTGAAAGCATGATCGCTGTAATGCCGACCGCTTCCCCACCAACCTGCCAATAAATGACAGTCATGATGAAGTAGAAGACTGCTAGCCCTGCAAAAAGACGATAACCGGCTTTCATTTAATTAGTGACCTTCCGTCTTAATGTGTGGGTAGTGCAGATCAAATGCTGGGCGCTCTGAACGAATGCGTGGCATCGAAGTGAAGTTGTGGCGAGGTGGGGGGCAAGATGTAGCCCATTCGAGTGAAGCGCCATAGCCCCATGGATCAT
>DAIOGD010000176.1:0-1919 GCA_036745395.1 Candidatus Nanopelagicaceae bacterium
GAACTAAGGACTTCTAAAAACTTAGTAACTTGCTCAAAGTTTGTTGCGTGATGAATCGTAAGGCGAATATTTCCAGTGGTTTTTAGGCCCATGGCATCTAAAACATGAGATGGCTTTATATTTGCAGCGCTACAAGCCGATCCAGAATCCACTGCGAAACCTTGTTCGACCAAGCTATTAACAAGATATTCAGAGTCCACGCCGCCGAAGGTCGCATTAACCAAGTGATCTGCGCCTTCACTTATTACATAAGAATCTGGAATTTTGGCGATGCCTTCGACCAATATTCGCTTTAACTCAGCAACTTTGGCCGCCAAATTCTTTTCATCGGCAACCCAACTATCGATAGCCACGGCACTTGTAACTACGAGCGGCAAGGAGACTTGGCCCGGACTTACCTTTGTATCCAAATGCGGAAGCGGGTTGCTCCAATTGGATTTCTTGGAAATTGCAAGAATTCCCACTCCGGCGGGTCCCATCCAACTCCGGGAATCAAATAACGCTACCGACCAATTGTCGGGGAGTTTGATGCGAGTTCCTGATGCGGTTGCATCTACAAAGAGCGCGGAAGTTTCATAATCTATTTTCTGTTGAATAACACCAGTCTCGCGATTACAAAGTTGTAGTGAAAGTAAATCTCCATCGCCAACAGGATCGTCCTGGAAATCCAATTGCCCGCTTCTTGTTACAGGAATCTTTCGGGTTCGATAGCCGCTCTTTTCAAAGCTCTCCGAAATTGCGTAATTAGCCATCCGGTCGGTTGCTGCGAAATTAAATCTAAACTCTGGCTTCATCAAGCCCATAATCCCTAAGTGGAAACCGAGGTTGGGTTCACCTAGAAAGTGGATTTCATCGCTTCGTACTCCGAGATGCGAGGCGAAGGTTTCTCTAGCTTCGTTCTGCAGAATCGCGGCGCTCTTTGCGTCATCACTTATCTTCTTGGGATCCGGCCAGGCCTGATCAAAGATGTGGGGTAGGGCCATTCGAGCGCCCTCGTGAAGTCGGGTCTCGGACTGGAAATTGCAGGTGATAGAAACCACGCTTAGAACGCTACCGCCTGCTGTCCATGGATGTGAAATGGGCGGATATTCTTGCCCCATGAGCCCAAACTTTAAGAGCCCAAAGCGCCTAATGACCTCCCGAAAGATTCGAAAGGGAGCCATCAGTGCTTTAGTTCTTGGACCTTTAGTCCTTGCTCTTACCTCTTGTTCGACATCGAACATTTCTGGAATGGGTTTCCCAAAGAACGTTACGAGCGTTAACGATACTTCGCTTCCCTTGTGGCAGTGGGCTTGGATTGCAGCTGGAGTTGTTGGAGTTTTCACCGCTATTTTGATTTTGTATCCAGCCGTTCGCCATCGTCGCAAGGGCGATGAAGTTCCAAAGCAAACTCAATACAACGTTCCAGTCGAAATTCTTTACACGCTTATTCCATTTATCATCGTTGCGGTTCTCTTTTACTTCACCGCCAAAGATGAAAGCAAGATTACAAAGGTTACGCCGGCAAACTCATCGGCGACTGTTCACAATATTGAAGTAAACGCGATTCAATGGTCATGGCAATTCAAGTACGACGACATTCCTAATTCGCCAACGATCACTGGCACCCCAGCACAACCACCCGTATTAGTTGTACCGCAGGGCGAAGCAGTTAAGTACACCCTGACCGCTTCTGACGTTGTTCACGGATTCTGGATCCCAGCATTCATGATTCAAATGCAAGCCTTGCCACATGTAACTAACCACCTGGAATTCACCGCAAACAAAATCGGTGAGTACCCAGGCCGTTGCAACATTCTCTGCGGTCGCAACCACTCTGAGATGTTGTTCAAGGTAAAAGTAGTTTCACCAGCTGATTACAAAACTTATCTATCAACGCTAAAGGCGGCATAACGATGACTACATACGCAGAGCGCCCA
>DAIOGD010000177.1:0-1916 GCA_036745395.1 Candidatus Nanopelagicaceae bacterium
CGTCGCCGAATTCGGTAAGACCCTTGGTGAAGTTCTACTTACCCCAACCGAAATTTATTCACTCGATTGCCTTGCGCTAATTAACGGCTTAAAAGATGACTTACATGCCTTCTCACATATAACCGGCGGCGGAATTGCCGAAAACACCGCCCGCGTTATTCCATCGAACCTATCTGCAATTTATGATCGATCAACTTGGTCCTTGCCAATCGAAGTTGAATACCTCGCAAAAGTAGGCGGAGTGCCCCAAGCCGATATGGAGCGAACCTGGAACTGTGGCCTAGGCATGGTCGCCATCGTTGCCCCAGAGGCCGCCGATCGGACCATCCGAAGCCTGGCCGCCCGCGGAATGAGCGCCTTTGCCTGTGGCGCGATCCAAAAAGACACGGGAATCCGGTCTGCATTGGAAGGAAACTTTAAGGCGCGATAGCCTTCGCATCTGAAGAATTCACACACATAGAGATCGAAAAAGATCGGTAAGGAGGTCACGAGCATGGGCCGGGGCCGACAAAAAGCAAAAGCAACCAAAGTTGCACGTGATTTGAAATATTCAAACGCTGATATGGATTTAGATCGTTTAGCAAAAGAACTCCATGGCGAAGTCAATAGCGAAACTGATCGCAATGACGAAGACCCATTTGCTGAGGGCAATTACATCCGTCGAGCTTAATGAGACCAACCCCTTACGTAGCATCACTTCGGATCTACGAACCAATCTCGGCATTTCCGCCAGCGCAACGATTGCGTTGGGAAGCAATTCCAATTACTTCCGCAACTGGATTCGATGAACAAGAGCGCGCGCTTCGTCGCGTTGTAATAACCGAACCTCCCGCACTTCGCCCAGATGGCGCACATATTCTGGAATGGGAAGGCGCTCGCTATGTCTGTCCTTGGTCAACCGCTGCAAGATGTTGGGCGGCGCTCGATGATTTCAAACATTCACTTCCAGCACCGGTCGTAAAGTTTTTCTTGCCGCAAAATATCGAAGATGCAATCAATGTAAATTCCGAAAGTCTGGAAGATAAAGTTCCACACATTATTTCTGAAACTTGGATGATCCCACCACGCTGGTTTGGTCTATTCGAACCAGAAGAAAGACTTCGTGGCCAATCAGAAGATGGACCATTCACCGTTCTTCGCACATCGATTGCAAATGCAAAGAAGCGTTGCATGTTTACCCACCAAACTGTTGTTGCTTCATTTGGAAATGGTCCAATTGAACAAGAAATCGCCGACCTACTTGAGTGGATGTCGCTCTTTCACCCAGAATCAATTGTCGAATTAGATTACGGCGGCCTTGCCGGATATCTAGAGCGCTCGCTAATTGCCGAAGGGCAAGATGGACTTGAGGCCGATACATCGGTTGAAGATTTGCAATTATCTTTAAGCGGCTTGGCCGAAGGCGATGGAACTCGTGCGGGAGTTGGATACGAACGCTTGATTTCACGTTGGCGGCGAGTAGCGGCTTATGAGCAAGCCACTTAATCAGGTTACGATTAGGACATGAGTCAAGAACAAGAAGTTCTATTGACCCCAGCCGAAGTAGCACAACTATTTCGGGTTGATCCAAAGACAGTTACTCGTTGGGCGAAGGCCGGAAAGTTAACTGCAATTAAAACTTTGGGTGGACATCGTCGATACAAAGAATCAGAAGTTAAAGCACTTTTAAGTAATGGGAGTACAAAATAATGAGTGAGAACAAGCCAGAGAAAAAACCAGTTGATGTTGATGCCAAGGCGAGAATGCTAGAAGCACTGGCTAAGAAGCAGAACAAAAACAACACTGGCGTAAAAGGCGGACCGGTTTCTGGGTCGAAAGTTTCTGGCGCATCTGGTGCTAACGCGCCAAAGATGTTCCGTCGTAAATCTGGCCCATCAGGTTCAGCTGGTTAATATTTAAATATGGGCATTACGCAC
>DAIOGD010000178.1:0-1905 GCA_036745395.1 Candidatus Nanopelagicaceae bacterium
ATCTAAGCGGGAAGCTCGCTTCAAGATTAGGTTTCTCACCGATTTATCGGGTAAGACCCCCAAGAGACCATTGGGTTGATAGGCCGGAAGTGGAAGCGAAGCGATTCGTGGAGCTGACCGGTACTAATAGGTCGAGGATTTAACTACTTATTCTTATTACTATTTTGCATCGCGTTCACTGTGTGGTTCCCGAGTTACGGTCGGGAACTGATTTCATATTCAAGAGTTGAGAAATCAATTTTCTTGTTATGAATCGACTGACAACTCAATAGAGTTTCGGCGGCCATAGCGAGAGGGAAACGCCCGGTCCCATTCCGAACCCGGAAGCTAAGCCTCTCAGCGTCGATGGTACTGCAAGGGGGACCTTGTGGGAGAGTAGATCGCCGCCGGACATATTTATAAAAAGGAGTCCTCCTTTTTTAAAGCAGAGAAATCTGTTTTAGAAAAGTTGAGTGGCTCCTTTTTTATTTTACAAAACTTCTAATTGTCAACAGGGATTTTTCATACACAGAAAATCTTTTGGAAAAAATTCAAGGGCATCCCAGAGTAAATACTTCGCCGAAACATTTATAGATTTCCGATTTTGCGGGAACTTGAAGAGAGGGCGATGGGATGAAAATTGTTGAAAAGAAAGAAGCTGTATCTAACAATAGGGCGAAGAATGGTCCTAGGAATAGATCAAAGAAGGAATCCGAGAAGGATTTGAAATTGATGGAACCGACAAATGAAGTTTTTCTGCGTGGGCGGGTTTCTAGTACCTCCGACGAAAGGGAACTTCCGAGCGGCGATAAAGTGGTTGAGTTTCGATTAGTAATTGGTAGATCTAATGGCGAAAGCAACACGTCTTCAAAACGTAAGCAGGTCGATACGCTAGATATGGCGGCCTGGAGTTACAAGTCTCGATCTGCCGCACTCAAACTTAAAGTCGATGATTGGGTAGAAATCAGAGGTTCGGTTCGTCGTAGATTTTGGCAAGCTCCCTCCGGATTGGCCAGCCGGTGGCAGGTAGAGGTTATGCAAATAACTCGTATCTAGCCCAAATGTCCGAAAAATCGTTGATTTTCGTTGGTTTTAGGTACGGTTCTCCTATGAGTGATTTCGACAACCAGAGTAATACTGTGCCTGAAAAGAGCGGTGATGTTTCGGCAATCAAGGAACGAATTGCCAATCTGCAGGACTTGCCATTGGATCAACATTCAAATGAATACGAAAACATTCACCAGGAACTCGTGCGCACTTTGGCACAAATAGACGGACTGTAAACGGAGCGCATTGAAAACTCGATTAGATGCTGAGTTAGTGCGAAGGGGCCTGGCCCGTTCGCGTGATCATGCTGCAGATTTAATCGAATCTCGTTCTGTCCTTGTAACTGGAATTCCGGCATCAAAACCAGCCACACAGGTTGATGCTGAGACCTCTATAACTATCCAAGGCGAAAGAAATGATTTTGTTTCCAGAGGCGGTCATAAATTAGCGGGGGCGTTAGATTCATTTCCGGAGATAGTCGTAGCTGGCAAACGCGCGTTGGATGCAGGTGCATCAACTGGCGGTTTTACCGACGTTCTTCTAAAGCGCGATGTGAATTCGGTTGTTGCGGTTGACGTTGGCTACGGACAATTGGCTTGGGAATTACGGCAAGATCCACGCGTCACTATTTTAGATCGAACAAATGTACGTCACTTAACGATTGAACAAGTAGGCGAAGCTGTAGATCTTGTCGTCGCCGATCTTTCGTTTATCTCACTGACATTAGTTTTGCCTGCCCTTGTAAGTGTTTCTAAAACTTCAACCGATTACTTGGTAATGGTAAAACCACAATTTGAAGTAGGCCGAGAAAAATTGGGTGCCGGGGGAGTTGTGCGTGATGCTTCACTTCGAAAGTTGGCGGTACAAGAGGTTGCAGAC
>DAIOGD010000179.1:0-1870 GCA_036745395.1 Candidatus Nanopelagicaceae bacterium
CAGCGGGGTTGGCGCTAATGGTTTCGCTAACTGCGCGAAAGGTTATTTCTTCTTAGTTGTTGCCTTTGTTGATGCCTTCTTTGAAGGAATCTTTTTTGCTGGAGTTCCTGAGCCTTCTTCCTTTTGAGTTGAAGAACTTTCGCTCATCTCATGGCTTGCAGTTCCTTCGCCGCCCTTTGATGACTTGATTGATGGCTTAGGTGTTGCTGCAGCAAATGCTGTTGTTGAAGCGCTGATAAGGGCTAGTGCCAATACCGAACCAAATAATACTTTCTTCTTCATTTATTGCTCCTCAATTTCCGTAAGTACGGGTATTGCATAAGTTTACCTTGGGTGTAAATTGCTTGCATGATTAAGCCACAGAAACTTGCCTCAAACCAATTCGATCACTTCTACAAAGGTGGTAATCGCATCGGCGCTTTGCGTCATGGTCCAGGTGGTCCAATGCGTCCTGAAGAGTGGATTGGATCAATGACAACACGTTTCGGCGAGAAGACGATGGGTTTATCCACATTAGATGATGGGACTTTCCTGAGAGATTCTGTAATCGCAAATCCAGAAAGTTGGCTTGGCGCAGAACATCTAAATGCCTTTGGTGCCAGTACTGAATTACTAATGAAGTTACTTGATCCTGATCAACGGCTACCGGTTCACTATCACCCAAATAAAAAATTCGCCAAAGAACATTTGGCGTTAAACCACGGCAAGACTGAAGCTTGGATTATTTTGGAAGCACCTGATGGCGCTGAAGTTGGCCTCGGTTTTGAAAAAGAATTAAAGAAAACTGAAGTCGCAAAGATGGTCGATGCGCGTGACTCTGTTGGACTTTTAGCCTCGCTACAAAAGTTCAAAGTAAAGCCAGGAGATACCGTCTTCGTTCCTGCCGGCGTTCCACACGCAATTGGTGCCGGAATCTTCGTACTCGAACTCCAAGAACCGACAGATCTCTCAGCACTGCTTGAATGGAATGACTTCGCAGTTGACGGCGTTAAAGATGGCCACCTTGGTCTTGGCTTCGATACCGTTCTTGATGCGCTTCGTTACACCCCAATTGAAAAAGCTGAAGCAGAGAAACTCGTCTTCGCTGATCGCTTATTCACAAATGATGATGCATCTGTATTTACCGATGTCGCGAATCCATATTTCCGTGCCGATTATTTGACGGGTAAAAATAGTTCAATCGCTTCAGGCTTCAGCATTTTCCTAACGCTTGAAGGAAGCGGTTCAATCAAATTCGATAACGCGCTAGCCATGGATATCACCAAAGGCGATGCAATATTGATTCCTCATAGCGCTGGAAATTGGTCACTAAACGGAGCGTCTGGTGTTGTTTGCCGTCCTCCGCTGCCAAAGGATGCAGCTTTAGCAATCTAAACCCGCTTTAGTACTAGTACCATTTACCTACTATGAACATTCTGGCCTGGGTTCTCTATATCTTCCTAGCTGGCTATGTCGTTCTAGTAATCGAAGAGGCTTATCGCGATGCCGCAACCGAAGGCAAGAAGGTTGGCCTCACTCCAAGAATTTCAGTAATCGCACTAATAATTCTTTCAATGTTTTTGTTGGCAGTCGATCAAGCGAGTAGCAATAACTTGAACCAACTACAGAAGACCAATAACGCTTTGCAATCTCGAGTCTCACAGGGCTTCCAGCACCAGATCCAAGTGGTTCCACTACACATGGCCCAATGCAAGGACCTTAGCTACACCGGCCTCCAAGGGGCAGATAAGTTCTGCGCATCCCGCGGCGGTGTGCTTAAAGTAAATCCTTAATTAAACTAAGGCCGTGCAAGAAGTCGCAGTTTCTAAGAAGTTAGCCATTCGGGCTACCTATCTTCTTACCATTTGCGCTCTAGTTCTTTCAGTCTTCT
>DAIOGD010000180.1:0-1870 GCA_036745395.1 Candidatus Nanopelagicaceae bacterium
TCTTTGGAATGCTTGGTGCTTTCTTTGCGGCTGGTGCGGTAATTGGATTGGCACGTACTTTCGTCGGCGATCTTCACGCTGGTGATGCGGCATATGGCGTGCTCTTTGGTTCGGTCTTCACCGGACTGGCACTTGGAATTTCTGTTGGGCCAAAGGTATTTTCACAATTTTCAAGACGTAGATTGTTTGGCGCGGCACTAACAATCTCCTCATTTTTCTTAGTTTTACTTGCGCTCATTTCAAACCTAGTTCTTGCAATTATCATGACGATTTTCTTGGGTGCTTTTGCCGGAGTTTCTTGGGTTACTGGTTTCACGATGCTTGGCATGGAAGTTGAAGATGAAGTTCGCGGTCGCACCTTTGCCTTCGTACAGTCTTTGATTCGAATCTCGCTTGTTCTAGTTCTTGCTATTGCACCGGTTATCGCAGCTGCAATTGGTCGCCATACCTTCGCAGTTGGTGGACTCCATGCAAGTTACAACGGCGCAGCATTCACAATGTTCTTTGCCGGTTTAATTGGAATGGTTGTTGGAATCATCTCCTATCTACAAATGCGAGATCGTCCAACGGTTTCACTCTGGTCCGACATTATTGCCGCTTTCCGTGGTGATCTTGGTGGAATTACTGGTGGCACAGTTGCCGGTTTATTTATCTCCTTTGAAGGTGGCGAAGGTGCCGGAAAATCAACTCAAACAAAACTTCTGAGTGATTATTTGAAATCAATTGGTGAGGATGTAGTTCTTACCCGCGAACCTGGCGGCACACCACTTGGAAATCAATTACGAACAATTCTTTTGGATAATGCAACTGGCGAAATTTCACCACGTGCGGAGGCCTTAATTTATGCCGCCGATCGCGCTAACCACGTTCATACTCTTATTAATCCAGCACTAGCAGAAGGAAAAGTTGTAATCACCGATCGCTATTTGGATTCTTCGATTGCATATCAAGGAGCGGGTCGCGTTCTTGCTCCGGCAGAGGTAGCACGCATCTCTCGCTGGGCAACCGAAAGATTAACCCCAACTCTTACTGTAATTATTGATCTTCCAGCAGAAGTTGGTCTTGGTCGATTGAAATCTCGCGATCGCCTTGAAGCTGAACCGGTTGCCTTTCACGAAAGAGTTCGCCAAGAATTTCTATCGTTAGCAAATTCCGATCCCGAGCGATACTTTGTAGTTGATGGAACCCAAACAATTGAAACTATTCATGAAGCAATTGTTGATCGGGTTAAGACAATTAAGCTACTAAAGATAAATCAGACCAATAACTCTAAGAAGCGTTAATGTCAGTCTTTGATTCGCTAATAGATCAAGAACATGTAATTTCTATCTTGCAAGATGCGGTAAGCGCCGCTCGCGATAGTAAAAATACTTCTCAAAATATGACTCATGCTTGGCTCTTTACCGGACCTCCGGGATCTGGCCGAAGCAATGCAGCAATGGCATTCGCTGCAGCACTTGTGTGCGAAGAAGGCGGTTGCGGTCAATGTGTTAACTGCAAAACCGCGCTTGCCGGATCGCACGCTGATGTTGAGTTAATTCGTACCGAGGGCTTGTCGATCAAGATTGATGAAGTGCGCGAACTAATTACCCGCGCTTCTTGGAGTCCGTCGGTAGCTAATTACCGAGTTGTTGTAATCGAAGATGCCGATCGCTTAACCGAATCAGCGGCGAATGCGCTATTAAAAGCGGTCGAAGAGCCAGGAGCCAGAACGGTTTGGTTACTTTGTGCGCCATCGACAACCGATGTATTACCAACCATTCTTTCTAGAACTCGTTGCTTAGTTCTCCGAACACCTTCGGCAAGCGCAGTTGCTGCCTTGCTCGAAGCAGAAAGCATTTCTAAATCGCTTGCCGAATTTGCCGCACGT
>DAIOGD010000181.1:0-1859 GCA_036745395.1 Candidatus Nanopelagicaceae bacterium
AGAAGCCAAATACCCGCCCTGCTGGTCGCCGTCCGGAATCACGAATTGAAACCAAGCCATCAGCTGATGCAGTAGCTGGTCGCAATAGCGTTGTCGAAGCACTGCGCGCAAAGATTCCGGCAAAGGAATTAATGGTTGCAGAACGCGCTGAGATGGATGAACGCATGACCGAAGCGCTTCGTTTAGCGAAGAACCAAAATTTAATTATTAAAGAAGTTCCTCGTGGCCAATTAGATGGCGTCACTGGAACAACTAACCACCAAGGTATTGCGCTAATTATTAAGCCATTCCAATATCAAGATTTTGAGACGGTATTAAAGAGCGCGGTAAAGCCAGGACTTCTAATTGGTTTGGATGGCGTTACCGATCCACATAACTTAGGTGCGATTGTTCGAAGCGCTGCTGCCTTTGGTGCAAACGGTGTTGTAATTCCAGAACGTCGAAATGCGGCAATGACTGGCTCTGCTTGGAAATCATCTGCTGGAGCTGCGGCAAGACTTCCGATCTGCCAAGTTACTAACTTAGTTCGCTCTATCGAAGATGCGAAGAAAGCTGGCTTCTTTGTAGTTGGTTTGGATGCCGAGGGCGTCGAATCACTTCCAAAGTTCTCACTCGCAACTGAGTCGGTTTACTTAATCGTAGGTAGCGAAGGAAAGGGCCTGGCCCGCTTAACCCGCGAGAAGTGCGATTTAATTCTTTCAATTCCAATGCAATCCGATGTGGAATCACTAAATGCATCGGTTGCAACTGCAATTACGCTTTATAAGATTGCAGAAATTCGCGGCGCTTAAGATTTAACCATGTCATTCAATCGTTTCATCGCCCTCGGAGATTCATTTACCGAGGGGATGTGCGATGAGATCATTGATGGCCAATATCGAGGTTGGGCCGATCGGGTAGCCGATGTCTTGACTGGGCTAAGTAAAGATTTCACTTATATGAATTTGGCGGTTCGCGGAAAGTTATTGCCACAAGTAATTGAAGACCAACTCCCAATTGCTAAGAAATTCATCACCGGCAAGGAAACCTTGGTCTCATTTCACGCAGGTGCAAACGATGTTCTTCGCCCAAGTTATCAACCAGCGATCGCAAAAGAACGTTATCGAAACGCTTTAAAGGAATTAAAAGAAACCGGTGCCACAATAATTTGCTTCACAATCGTTGAAGAAGTAGATGGCAAAGGAAAGACTGCCGATCTTTGGAACCAAAGATTTAGCGATTTCAATAAAAATGTTCGTGCGTGTGCCAAAGAATTTGGAGTAACCGTTATCGAATCACAAGAAGCCGCCTGGCTTGCCGATCGCAGATTCCTTGCAACCGATCGCCTACATTTAAATCCAGAAGGTCACTTCCGAATTGCAAATGGAGTTCTTGAAACCCTTGGTCTGCCATTTGATCCAGCTTGGCGAATTCCTTTGCCACCGGCAAAGCGGAAGCCAAAGTTAAAGCGAATAAGTGAGAACACCAGATGGATTATTACCTTTGTAATTCCTTGGATCTGGCGAAGGATTCGTAAGAAATCTTCGGGAGATGGTCGTGTGGCCAAGTATCTAACTCCTGTTAAGTGGTCCGCTAAATAACTAACGGGTTTCTGCTACCAAAATCTGCTTAAGCATTTCAATATTTTCAACGCACTTACCGGCGCCATTAACCACGGCATTTAGTGGATCCTCGGCGACAACAACCGGCATTCCGGTTTCTTGACGCAATCTTTCAGATAACCCTTTGAGAAGTGCCCCGCCACCAGCTAAAACAATCCCATTTCGTGAAAGGTCTGCGACCAAATCCGGTGGAGTTTCATCAAGGGTAGCCTTAATCGCAGCAATAATTAGATTGACCCCCTCAGCAATTGCTTCGCG
>DAIOGD010000182.1:0-1854 GCA_036745395.1 Candidatus Nanopelagicaceae bacterium
GCCTATGGTTTTGCCACCCTTGGCGCCTTTGCAATTATCACTTTGGTCCGCGATTCATCTGGCGAGATCACTGATTTAAATAGATGGTCGGGTCTTGGAAAGCGATCACCGCTAGTTGCCGGAGCTTTCTCACTCTTCTTACTTAGCTTTGGTGGAATTCCATTGACCGCTGGTTTCATTGGAAAGTTCACCGTATTCACATCTTCATACAACGCTGGAAATATAAACCTAGTTGTATTTGGTGTTCTAACTTCTGCGGTAGCACTCTTCTTCTACTTAAAAATCATCCTTACGCTTTTCTTTGGCGAAGTTAACAATGACACACTGACTGTGGTTATCCCATCAATTCTTACTCGGATCGCAATCGCAATCTGTGTTGCAGTAACAATTGTTCTTGGTGTTTATCCATCAATAATTCTTAACTCTGCCCAAACCTTCGCAACCTTCATCCGTTAATGACACAAATCGGAATCCCTAACCTAGATCCTGGGTTAGAAAAAGATTTATTGGAGGGCATGGTCAAGGTTGAGGCCTTCATCCGTGAATCAATCGAAGGTAAGTACCCACTTGTAATTGAAACATCCCGCCACTTAGTAGATGCCGGTGGAAAACGACTTCGTCCACTAATGGTCTTACTTGCAGCGCAATTTGGAAATCCAAAGGCACCTGGCTTGATTGAAGCTGCTGTTGTCTGCGAATTAACCCACCTTGGAACGCTGTATCACGATGATGTAATGGATGAAGCCCCACTTCGTCGCGGAGTAGAGAGTGCTAATAAGCGTTGGGATAATACGGTCGCCATCTTGACTGGTGATTACTTGTTCGCAAAAACATCACAATTACTTGCAGATTTAGGGCCTGAAGCGGTTCGCTTACAAGCACTTACTTTCGAACGTCTAGTTATTGGACAGATCACCGAGACCCAGGGAAGTACTGCTGGGCTTTCACTATTGGATCACTACATCAATGTGATTGCTGATAAAACAGCTTCACTTCTTTCAGCAAGTGCGCGTTATGGCGCCATGATTTCCGGGGCAGATCCAAAGGTTATGGAAGCTCTTACTAAGTTCGGTGAAGAAATTGGCATTGTTTTCCAACTAGCTGATGACATTATTGACATCGAAAGTACTTCAGGAGAATCTGGAAAGACACCCGGAACCGACCTTCGCGAAGGCGTTCCCACGCTCGTAACTCTATTTATTCTTGAATCTAATGACCCGGCAGATTCGGAATTGAAGAAGGTTTTGTCTGCGCCAATAAGCGACGAGAATGTCGTTCAAGAAACTTTGAAAACACTTCGTACTCATAAAGCGATGGCACAAGCTAAGGAATTAGTTCAGAAATATGCCGCTTCAGCACGTAAGAATTTAGCGGAATTGCCGGAAGGAAAAGCCAAGCAAGCTTTAGTCGAGCTCAGCGACGCTGTTATCAACCGTACTGCCTGATTTCATTAAATCTCGGCCGAGTATTAAAAGCGCTACCCAGATAAAGACAAAACCAATCCAACGGGCACTTGGCATAGGTTCGTGACGAACCCATACCGCAATTGCAAATTGAATCGTTGGCGTTAAATATTGAAGCAAACCAATCATTGTGAATGGTAGGCGAGTAGCTGCGCCATTAAAGAGAAGCAATGGAACAGCGGTTACAACACCGGCGCCCATTAGCAAGATCGTTAATCGTGGACCATGGCCAAATTGGCCAGTGTGATGGAGTCCTAAGTAAATTAAATATCCGCCGTAAAAAGGTAGCGAACAAAATGTTTCGATGGCCAAACCTTGAAGGGCTGCCAGGTTCAATTTTTTCTTAACCAGGCTATAGCTGCCCCATGAAAAGGCGAGAGCAAATGAGACC
>DAIOGD010000183.1:0-1841 GCA_036745395.1 Candidatus Nanopelagicaceae bacterium
GAACATGAATGGGCGCGCGATTCACAAATTCGCGAAGTGTTGACCGGTCTCTTTGGCGGCTTTAGCGATGAACTATTAGACCGCGAATTTGCATCATTATCTGGTGGTGAACGCAGACGAGTAAATCTAGCCAAGTTGTTGGTTGGGCCATATGACCTTCTTTTACTTGACGAACCAACAAACCATTTAGATGTCGAAGGTGTTGCCTGGCTGGCAAGCCATATTAAGAATCGAAGCAAGCTTTCGATCATTGTTATAACCCACGATCGATGGTTCTTAGATGAAGTCTCGGATCAGATCTGGGAAGTCGTCGATGGCTCCGTTCTTGCATACGAAGGCGGTTATTCTGCTTATGTATTGTCTAAGGCAGAACGCGCTCGCCAGACAAGTGTTGAAGCCGGCAAACGTGCGATGCTTATTAGAAAAGAACTTGCTTGGTTGCGACGCGGGGCACCGGCACGAACAGCAAAACCAAAGTTTCGGATCGAAGCGGCAAATACTTTAATTGCCAATGAACCGCCACCACGAAACCAAACCGAGTTATTAAATTTTGCTGCCAATCGACTTGGCAATACGGTTTTTGAAATTCATCAAGCATCAATAAACGCTGGTGATAAACCAATCCTTAAAGATATTTATTGGAACGTTGGCCCAGGGGATCGAATTGGAATTGTTGGCGTAAATGGCGCTGGCAAAACAACTTTAATGCGGGCGCTGCTTCAACAGATAAAGCCAACTGCTGGAAAGATCGTTACTGGAGTAACTGTTAAGGCTGCTTTTCTTTCACAACATTTGGAAGAGCTTGATCCTAAGTGGCGAGTATTGGAAGCTGTCGAGAAGGTTGCGAACTCAGTTCAACTTGGTAACGGTAAGGAACTTTCTGCCTCACAACTTTGCGAACGCCTTGGCTTTGATGCTGACTCACAGTGGACACCGGTTGGTGATTTATCTGGTGGGGAACGCCGCCGCCTACAACTAACTAGATTATTAATGGATAGTCCCAATGTTTTATTACTTGATGAACCAACTAATGATTTCGACGTTGAAACTCTTACGGCCTTGGAAGATTTGCTTGATTCCTTTGGCGGCACACTTCTAGTTATCTCTCACGATCGCTATTTCCTAGAAAGAGTTTGTGATCGCTTTGTTGGTTTGCTTGGAAATGGCTCGCTACGGGATCTTCCTGGCGGTATCGAGGAGTACTTAGATCTTCGACATGCGGCGCTTAACCAGGTCGAAGCTAGAGAAGAGAAATCCGGCAAATCAAACGCGGCCGAATCGCGATTGCTAAAGAAGGAAGTTGCCAAGCTTGAGAAACAAATGGAGAAGATCGATGCCGAGATCACCTCGCTTATTAAGGCGCAAGAAGATTTAGCCTTTGATCACGAGAAACTCGCGAAGGCGATGGAAGAATTAACTATTGCCAAGGCGCGAAAAGAAGAGATCGATGAAGAGTGGTTGCTTGCAACCACGAAATTAGAGGAGCTTGAGAATTAGTAATCAACCAAGCATCGCCAGATTAGAGGCACTTGCCGCACTCTCTGGTCTCATGATCGCTCTGCAATCTCGAGCCAATGGCGAGCTCTCTCATATTTTAGGAAATAGCACCGAGGCAGCACTTGTTTCATTTGGTTCTGGCTTAATAGTAATTTCGATTATTGCGCTATTTAATCCAGCGATAAAGATTGGTATCTCAAACCTTAGCGGCGCAGTTAAGGCAAAAGAACTTCCACGCTGGCGACTCTTTGCTGGAGTGCTTGGCGGCTGTTTTGTTGCCCTCCAAACACAAGTGGTCCCATTGATTGGTGTTGCAATCTATTCTGTTGCTTCAATTGCAGGAC
>DAIOGD010000184.1:0-1829 GCA_036745395.1 Candidatus Nanopelagicaceae bacterium
CATCACAAATTGCGTGGGCTGCAACATCGCCATCGGAATGGCCATCTACGCCGACTTCACCCTTCCATAACAAGCCACCGAGCCATAATTGACGCGACGAATCATTTGAAAATGCATGAGTATCGGTGCCGACTCCAACTCGGATATCTACATCGCCCGTGCCAATTAAGAATTTGGTAGCCGCTTCCAAATCTTCTGGATTTGTAATCTTTAGCGCGCGATCTTCGCCATCAATAGTCTTCACTTTGTAACCAAGTTCTTCGATCAATCCAGCATCATCGGTCGCATCTGATTTTGATTTATGCGCCGCGATCAAGGTCCCATGCAAAAAACCTTGTGGGGTTTGCACTGCACGAAGTTTGCTTCGGTTATAAGTCTTGGTTACATAACCATCTTTATCAACGCGCTTGATGGTGTCAGAAACATGCAAGACTGGAATTACTGCCTTCTCGCCCTTTATTAATTCGCGAATTATTCGATTAGCAAGTTCTGTTGATGCCAGTGATCTTGCCGCATCGTGCACCAGGACGTATTCAATATCTTCATCGACTCGGGCCAAGGCCAACTTCACCGATTTGGTTCGGGTATCCCCGCCAGCAATTACTTCAACGCTATCGCCAAAGAAGGTGCGGATCTGATTTACATAAGCGCTAGGCGCGGCAACAATAATTTGCGTCGCAACTGGCGACATATTGGAAACCGCATGCTCAATTAGAGTCCGCCCAACTAATTGGACGAGACCTTTTGGAACATCTGCGCCGAAACGTTCACCACTGCCAGCGGCAGGGATGATGACTGCGACTTTAGGAAGCAAGGACCTCATCTAGCATCACGCCGGCCTTCTCTTCATCTGTGCGTTCAGCCAGAGCTAATTCAGAGATCAAAATTTGCTTTGCCTTAGCCAACATCCGCTTTTCACCAGCAGATAGACCACGGTCCAAATCGCGGCGGTAAAGATCGCGAACAACTTCGGCAACTTTGATTACATCGCCAGAAGCAAGCTTTTCAACATTTGCCTTGTAGCGACGTGACCAGTTTGTTGGTTCTTCGGTGTATGGCTGACGTAATACGTTAAATACTCGATCTAGGCCTGCGCTATCGACCACGTCGCGGACTCCTACAAGATCAACATTTTCTGCAGGGACGCGCACTGTTAGGTCGCCTTGGGCCACCTTCAAAACTAAATAAATTTTCTCTTCGCCTTTAATGGTCCGGGTCTCAATTGCTTCAATGAGAGCCGCTCCGTGATGTGGATAAACAACGGTTTCGCCGACCTTAAATGACATTAAATTTGGCCTTTCGATAGAGGCCAAGGATACCATTACCCAATGCGCATTGAAAACTCGAAAAGTAAGCGAAAGACAATCACTTCAGCCCTCACGCTAGTACTAGCGGTTGGCTCAGTTCTTTCACTTACATCTTGTGGCGCCAATGGCCCAGATGCCCCAACTCGCATGATCCGCCAAGTAACTGATGGCGTTGAAGGAGTTAGCACCGATATTCGTGCAGTAAATGTACTTCTTGTAATTCAACCTGATTCATCAGCTGTTCTAGTTGGAACAATTGTTAATGAAGGCCAAACACCTGATGCAATCAACGCAATCACGCTAAATGGCGTTCCTGGAAAATTAACACCGATTGCACTTGTACAAAATAAGCCAGCAATCTTCGCTGGTCCTTCAGCAAATCAATCGCTAGTTTTCCCAGCTACGGGCCTTAAGGCTTCTGATCGCGCAGATCTAGAGATCACTTATGCCAAGGCTGCGCCAATGAAGCTAAATGTTCTGGTTCGCGAAAAATCAGATATTTACGCAAACGTTTCTAAGTAA
>DAIOGD010000185.1:0-1820 GCA_036745395.1 Candidatus Nanopelagicaceae bacterium
GATTTAGAGCGCCAACCCAAAAACCATCGCGCATAGATTTTCGCTTACTTGGCCTTTGATCTCCTTGGTCAGTCATATCAACCGCGTGAATTTGGCTGTGGCGAATCGCATCAATTCCTAAATAAATTAAATATGAGCCGCCAATAAATTGAACTGAGGTGAAAGCTAAATGCGAACGTTGCAGAATCGGGCCGAGTCCCACTGCAACGACGACTGATAGCGAAAATGCTCCAAGAACGTTTCCGGCCACAGTTGCAACCGCTGTCGCGCGACCCCAAGCGATTGCTCTAGCAATAACGAAGAGCACTGATGGTCCTGGTGCCAAAATGATGATTATCGCGGCAATTACATATTCCCAGATTCGAGTTGGGACGACGAATGGCATTTAGTAAGTGTAAATCATGAAATGTAAAAGCCCTCGAACCCATTTAGAGTTCGAGGGCATTTCCCCACGGAGAGATGAGGCTTAGATTACGGAGTCAGTATCGGCTCGACGTAGGTGAGCAAATCCGAGCATTGCTAGAACGAAGAACAAGATTCCTCCGGCAAATGCACCGTAACTTGCGATCATTGCGATATTTCCGAGTACTCCGAAGGCATATGAAAAACCAAGCAAGCCGCGAAGTGTTGAACCCATGAATAGGGTTTGGCGTTGCCCGCCAAGTTGTGAAACTTTTGCTTGAAGCGCAGCATCGGTTGGAGTTGCCTTTAGCTGAGCACTAGCTGCAAGAAATTCGCCAGATACTTCTTCATACACTTTTCCGCCAGCTACGCCATTCAAATGCACCGCGATGTAGTGGTTTGAAAATACATTCGCTTGGGCACCGGTCGTCATTTGTTGTCCGGCGTACTTAGCCATTTCCTTTTGATCTGCTGCTGGTAGAGCTTTGAACCCACCATCAGTTGTCTTTGGGAAGAAAACCTTTTGTTGGCCAAGTTGATCTTTAACTTGAGAGTTAGCGAAGTTTCCACCCCATTGAAGTAAGGCCCCCGCCCCGATAAGGACAACGGCAAGAATTAATCCGATTGTGCTTGCGATTTTGTCGAAACTCTTTCTGTTCATTTTCTCTACCTTTTCTACTCTTAAACGTGCTCTCCGAAATATTAAGAAGCGAAATTTGGAGGGATTTCGTTTCAACTGAAGTTTGGCACTTGGGGGTAGATGCGCGAAGGAAAATCGCAAGGGCTAGCACTTAGCCCAATTGTGTGAGTGCTAGCCCTGGGGCCTAGATCACTTCGCTCGAATTAAATTACTTGAGATTTATTCAACGTGACGATTGCAATACGTCTTGCCGTCAGGTCCTACCGCAACGTGTTGGCAATCAATTCCAAGCTTGTCGAAAGCGCCATCGCCAAATTGTGAACGATAGGCGAGGGCCAAAAGGACTCTGATGTTTGTGTCGCCATCAGATTTAATTCCAAAAGCACGCGCCATTCTGGAAACGGTATTTTCAATTACTTTTTCGGTGTGAGCCGTAGTTTTGGCTATTGCGGAATTTGAGAGACCATCACAAAGATGTTCTGCAACTAGATGCTCGAAGGGAGTTAGCTCGCGGGTCAGAATTCTGATGTCCATCTGGCTCTCCTCTCTGTAAGTAATGCAGACCCTATTCTGCCCGAGATTTGCCCATTGCACTTGTTGAACTTGCCTCTAAACTAAAGAAATGACCAATATTACTTTCGAGCAGATCGAACAAACACTTGTAATTACCCTCGATCGCCCAGAGAAGAAGAATGCTTTAACGCCGGCGATGTACTCATCGCTAAATTCAATATTGGCTTCAGCTTCCGGAGATTTTGGAATTCGCACTGTCGTAATT
>DAIOGD010000186.1:0-1810 GCA_036745395.1 Candidatus Nanopelagicaceae bacterium
ATTCCCGCATCAATTTCTCGTGCTGATTGAATGGCGAAATCAACGTTCTTTGTAAATACCCCAGCGCCAAGTCCATAGGCAGTGCCATTTGCCAGCTCTATCGCCTCGCTAGCATCTCGAGCGCTTGAAATTGCAACCGCCGGACCAAATAACTCATCTTGTGCAATTGATGCATTTGGGTTTACCTCAGTAATAATCGCTGGCTTGATGATGGTTCCAGTTCTTTCGCCACCGGTAATTAACTTTGCACCATCTGAAACAGCTTGCTTGATAGATGCTTCAACGCGTAAGGCTTCCTTCTCGGTAATTAAAGTTCCGACTTTCGTGTTTTCCGAACTTGGATCGCCTACAACAATCGCTTCTACCTTTGGCTTGAGCGCAGAAATAAAATCTGCCATTACTTTTTCATGAACAATCACCCGTTGTACGGAGATACATACCTGACCGGCATTTATGTAGCCGCCTAGCGAAACTGCATTTGCGGCATATTCGATATCAGCATCATCCAAGATGACAACCGGACAGCTTGAACCAAGTTCAAGTGAAAGTTTTTTTACACCGGCAACACTTGCGATATGTGTTCCAGTCGCGGTCGAACCCGTGAATGAAACCTTTCTAACTCTTGGATCCATAACAAGTGCGTCGCCTAATTCGCCACCCGAACCGGTGATTACTTGGAGAACTCCCTCAGGTAATCCGGCGTCGTAAAAACATTGTGCGAGTGCAAGTGCGGTAAGCGGCGTTGTTCTAGCTGGCTTTAAGACCACACTGTTTCCAACTGCTAAGGCCGGAGCAATTTTGTGAAGTACTAAAAGTGCCGGGTAATTAAAAGGACTTATGGCAACAACGACACCTACAGGTTGGCGAACCGTGAATCCAAGCTTTTCTAAACCAGTTCCTTTATTGGCATCTAGCGGAAGGGTGCTTCCATAAAGTTGCGATCCCTCAAATGCGGCCAAACGTATAATTTCGCCTGAGCGACCCGCTTCCCCGCGCGCTTCAACCAGACTCTTTCCATTTTCACCAGAGATTATTTGCGCAATGGCTTCACTTCTTTCATCGGCCAATTCCGCAGCCTTTAGCAATATGGCAGATCTAACGTTTGCTGGAGTGCGACGCCAGATCTCAGAAACTTTAACTGATTCTGAAATAGCAATCTCAGCATCGGCAATATTTGCAACTTGTACTTCCCCGATGGCTCGACCATCAAATGGCGAGTAAATGACTTCGGTGCGACCCATTTATTTCGCCTTTGCCTTAGTAGTTGCCAACTTATTCTTGGATGAATTCCTAATAATTAGATTTGGTTTTAATAGGTGGGCAGTTCCAAGTTTTGGGGTCGAAAGATTTTCGGATGTCAGAAGTTCGGCTGCCTTAATAGCAATTGCCTTATTTCCTGGTTCGACTGAACTTAAAGAAATTTGTTTAAATTGAGAAAGGAATGTGTTGTCATAGCCAACAATTGCAATTGACTTATTGCTTGAGCCAAGAACTGCTTCTTGTGCGCCAATAGCGAGAAGGTCGTTGTAGGCCGTTATTGCAGTCGGTGGATTCTTGCTTTCCATAAGTTTTGTAGCTGCATCAAATCCTGATCGCTCGTAATGGCTACCACTTTCTTCAATCGCAATATATTTTTCTAGTCCTGCTTCCTTCATCGCAGCCTCATAGGCCGCCTTTCGGGCAACCGCAACATTTCCTTCTTTTGCAGTTATATGTGCAATTCGCTTGTGGCCGTTTTCGACCAGATGTTCGATTACTAATGTCATTCCTAAAACATCGTCGGCGCGAACCGAAGATGCCCAGTTTAGAC
>DAIOGD010000187.1:0-1810 GCA_036745395.1 Candidatus Nanopelagicaceae bacterium
TAACGCTTGCGCCAATATTCAACGGAATCAAAGCTCATATTCAGAGTATAACTTTCTTACACTGAAATGGTGCGCCGCTAAATATTACTTAGCACGATATCCAGGCGGACACTTCGGCTTGATGCCGGTCACGGATTTGATTGATTTGGCCTTAACGCAACGTATCGTCGTTGGACGCACCTTTGCCGCTACCGACGGTTGCGCTGAGGCCTCTTGGGTTAGCTTTACTCGCAAAGTTGGAGACGAGTACGTGAACCCGGCGACCTGAAGGTGCAACCAGCCATTCGCTTCGCTCAATACCGAAGTTGCCACTTGATTGGTTCCATCGGAACTCACGACCGAGACCGTTGCTTGAAGTGGCGCCTTTGAAAAGCCGTAAAGGCATCGAGCGACGTCTGAGTTAATAATGAGGTCATAACTTCCAACATTGACATTACCGTTGCGATCGAAGTGCGGTGCCGCAACTTGGTAATCAAGTGTTCCTTGGCTTGCGTTGAACACAGGTGGCGCCGCTAGATACATAGTCGAATTGCTACTCACAACTCCCGTGACGCCCTTGGTCAACTGTGCACACGGCGTACTACCGATCGTATCGCCGCCGTTTGGGTTTGAGGTATAGAAGTCCCATTCGCTCTTTGTTGCACTCGCCTTATTGTCCGACTCGGCCAACCAAAGGCTAAATTCGGAGAAGTCATTAACGTCGTAGTTAGAAAGGTCGTGTTCTACCGACAATTTTGGATACGGAGCAGTACCCAAGCCGTTCCAAATATCGCGCCAATTATCTGGCCATACTCGCCCGGCTCGAGGATCGGTCTGACTCGCCAATAAGGTTTTTAGTTCTGGCGCTAAATCTGAATACTTTTTCCACACAGTAAGCACGGGGACTTTTTCAGCGCCCGCGGTTATATCGAAAATTTGCCCGTTATTTCCGTTCGGCGAAATTTCGATGGTCGGCGAAGACAATCGTCCATGCACCCATCCAGATACCGATCCCGATAGCTTAATGACAACTCTGAATCTGGTGCTGTCTGGAAGTGGCCATTGAACCGCGCATTGATTCCCGCCAATCCAAAAATTGCAGCCTTGCGAAGTAACGTTTGGCCATATTTTTGAATTTCCATCCTGCGGCGTCGTAGGAGTCAAAGAAACTGCGGAAACACCTACTTGAAGCTGAAGACCCGAATCTCCTTTTGCTACCTCCGCTCCGTAATCGAAAGCTGTAGGTGTAACCATGAACTGATCGCCGCCAGAATGGTTAAGTCCAGGAAAGCGCCAAAGACTCGGTGCCCATCCTGATGGAATTCCGATTGAAGTATCACCAGTAAATGCAGGCGCGGACATATTTGGGAACAAGCCGCTGGAATTACCAACAATCACCGTGCCGTCCGACTTAATCGCTTGGACCGATGCGATGCAATCATTCGTGATTGTTTCTGAACATGGCGGAAGAATCGCGTTATACGTCATGGTCGTACTGCCTGAATTTTTAACGTCCGCGAAGGATGAGTACGGAGTTCCCGAGCCACCCAGGATTTCATGACCACCGGCCATGATGAAGGAACCAAAATGTTGCCGGTTTAAATCATCCACATTCACGCCAGTCCAACCGGGAGTTAAATCTGGAGGGGCGGGCCGAGTGGCGACCTGTTCATCCACGAAAGTATTGGCCGCGGAACTTGCAGCAAAGCCAAGGATGAGAATGAGTCCGCTTGTAATCGATAAAACTATCTTTTTCATCTTTCCCTTAACCTAACTCTCCAGTTAGGTTAAGGGCAAGATGAAAAAGATAGTTTTATCGATTACAAGCGGA
>DAIOGD010000188.1:0-1769 GCA_036745395.1 Candidatus Nanopelagicaceae bacterium
CCGTTTAAATTTACCGACGGTCAGAATGAGATAAATAAAGAGATCGAAGCTGACATGCAGCAACCGCACCCGATGCATCGATTGCTTCAAGGTGAGGTTGGTTCTGGCAAGACGGTTATCGCACTTCGTGCGATGCTTTCGGTAATTGAATCTGGCGGACAGGCCGCGCTCTTGGCACCAACTGAAGTACTTGCAGCTCAACACTACAAAACGATTTCAAACTTGCTTGGCGAACTTGCACAAGCTGGAACTCTGCAAGGAAGCGGTGAAGGCACTCAAGTTGCCTTGCTAACAGGATCGATGAGCGCTGCTGCTAAGAAGGAAGTTCAAGGTCAAATTGCAAATGGTTTAGCGGGCATTGTCATAGGAACACACGCACTAATTAGCGACGGAGTTGAGTTCAATGACTTGGCCTTGGTCGTTGTTGATGAGCAACACCGATTTGGTGTGGAACAACGCGATGCCCTTCGCATGAAAGCCAAGTTACCACCGCACCTTCTTGTTATGACTGCGACGCCAATTCCACGAACCGTTGCGATGACAATTTTTGGCGATTTAGATATCTCAACTCTGCGCCAGCTTCCCTCTGGTCGTTCACCGATAACAACCCATGTGATTTCGGTATTAGCCAAGCCGCATTATTTGGATCGAGCGTGGGAACGGATTAAAGAAGAGGTTGCAAAAGGACATCAGGCCTATGTCGTTGCTCCGCGAATTGTTGCTCCGGAAGAAGATCAAACCAAGGCAAAGATTTCCGAAGATGATTTGGCATTTGCCAAATTAATGGGAGATGAAATTTCAAGTGAAGATTTACTTGGAAGCGGTCCGATGGCAAGCGTTGAAGAGTTGGCACCAGAACTAGCTACGGGCGCACTCAAAGGGCTAAAGGTTGCACCTCTTCATGGACGTCAAAGTTCTGAGTTAAAAGATGCCACGATGAGCGCCTTTGTAAATCGCGAGATCGATGTTCTTGTTTCAACAACCGTGATCGAGGTTGGTGTTGATGTACCGAACGCTTCAATGATGGTGATTATGGATGCCGATCGTTTTGGCGTTTCGCAACTTCATCAATTGCGCGGTCGCGTTGGCCGTGGCTCGGTTCCGGGTCTTTGTCTACTGGTCTCGGCTGCGCCAGATGAATCGCCAGCGATGGCCAGATTGAACGCCGTTGCAAGTACTTTGGATGGTTTTGAATTATCGCGAATTGACTTAGATCAACGACGTGAAGGTGATGTACTCGGTAAGGTGCAATCCGGTACCAAATCACATCTGCGTTTACTTCGTGTCTTGCGTGATGAAGATCTGATCGAACAAGCGCGAAACGTTGCGACTCGTTTAATTTCGACCGATGCAACTCTTTCAAGTTTCCCAGAGCTAGCTAATGAAGTATCTTTATTGAAGGCCGAAGAAACTTCTGACTATTTAGATAAGGGTTGAGAGATGCGAATTATCGCTGGTTCATCAAAGGGTAAAACCTTGATCTCGCCAACCGAAAAGACGCGGCCTACATCAGATCGTGCCCGCGAAGGACTCTTCTCGTCACTGGAGTCGGAATTTGGCTCGATGGCAGATTTGAATTTTCTTGATCTCTATTCTGGTTCTGGGGCGGTTGGCGTTGAGGCGCTTTCTAGAGGAGCAGCGAGTGTTTATTCGATTGAGGAACATGAGCCAACTGCTCGAATTGCAACGCAGAACTTTGAGCTGGTTAAGAATCCGACCGGAAAATTCTCGGTGATTTCAAGCAAAGCAGAACGCTTTGTAAGCGCACC
>DAIOGD010000189.1:0-1765 GCA_036745395.1 Candidatus Nanopelagicaceae bacterium
GGGTTTGGGATTTCAAGCGTTAGAGATCTGTGGAGCTTGAGGATGTGGCGCATTAGTTAACGTTGACAGGAACTTCTTTACCTGAATTAGGAAGAGTAAAGCGATAACCGACGTTGCGGACAGTTCCGATGATTGCTTCGTATTCGGGACCAAGCTTTGAACGAAGGCGACGGATGTGGACGTCGACGGTGCGGGTGCCACCAAAGTAGTCATAGCCCCAGATTTCTTGAAGTAATTGAGCACGTGTGAAAACGCGGCCCGGGTGTTGGGCTAGGAATTTTATAAGTTCGAACTCTTTGAAGGTTAGGTCTAGGGCACGGCCCTTGATTTTTGCTGTGTAGGAATTTTCATCAATGACGATTTCACCGGTACGAATTTCGCGAGCGCCCGGATCATTCGATAGTCGCTCAACTTCTAGTGCTCCGATAGCGATACGGATACGAGCTTCTACTTCTGCCGGGCCTGCGGTGTCGAGGATGACATCGTTAAATCCCCAATCGGCATTCATTGCAGAAAGTGAACCTTCGGTTGCAATTGTGATGATTGGGCAATTGATTCCGGTTGAGATTAATAATTTGTTTAAAGCTTTTGCAGATGGCAAATCTTTGCGGGCATCAAGAATTAGGCAATCAACTTCTGGAACATCGATTAGGACTGATGCTTCGGCTGGAAGGACGCGAACTTGATGTTGAAGTAGGCCAAGGCTCGGTAACACTTCGGCTGATGCGCCGAGGGTGTTAGTTAGGAGAAGAATGCGGGCCATAAGACGTGCAAGGATACTCTCGTGAAAACTCTTCTCCCACTCGCGATTGTCTTGGTGCTGGCTAGCGCCTATGGCATCTGGCATAAGAAGAGCCGTGGCCGAATTAGGGGTAAGTCGGGTGTGGTTCCGGTTGTCGTGGCATCGGATTTAGCAGGGGCCTCTACGGGGCCAATTGAGTTTGGCTCTCGAGTTACCTTGCTTCAGTTCTCCTCGGCCTTTTGCTCGCCTTGCAGGGCCACCAGAGCCCTTTTGGCCGATATCACCGAGGATCTAGTGGATGTGCGCCACATCGATATCGATGCCGAGAGTCATCTGGAATTGGTGCGGCGATTGGATATTCGCTCGACTCCGACGACTTTGATCTTGGATGGCGACAAGAGAGAAGTTGGTCGCGCGGTTGGTGCGCCAAAGCGGGCGCAGGTTATTGCGGCGATTGCTGCTGTTGCATCTGTTAAGTAACTGCAAGCAATTAGCAACTCGCGTTATTGAATTGCATTACCTACCATTCATACATGGCAACGATCAATACAACAGTGAATGCAACTACAAAAGGAAAAGTAATTGATGCGCGCGGTCAACGTTTTGGTGCGGCGATTACAACAGTTGTTTTAGCCATTGCGCTAGTTACACATTCAACTTGGTTGATCGGTTTGCAATTAGCGGTATTTGCGATTGGTGCGATTTTGTCGCCGGTAAAGAGCCCTTATTCATTTATCTACAAGAAGTTTGTTCGTCCGAGATTGAAGGGGGAAGTTCCAACTGAAGATGTGCGCCCACCACAATTTGCACAAGCAGTTGGTTTGGCTTTTGCGGTCGTTGCTTTTGTAGCTGGTTTATTTGGCGCGACTACGGTTTTTAGTGTCGCCGTTGCTTTGTGCTTGGCTGCCGCTTTCTTGAACGCCGCATTCGATTTCTGCTTGGGTTGCGAGATGTATCTCTTAATCGTCCGCGTAACTAAGCGCTAACAAGAAGTAATTTCTCGACTTAGCCCAGGATTGACTA
>DAIOGD010000190.1:0-1680 GCA_036745395.1 Candidatus Nanopelagicaceae bacterium
CTGCGAGAATCTTCATTCGAGAGGGCTGACGTACTAATAAATTCCGAAGTGTTCCGTAGGTATATTCCTGTGCGGTTTGCGATGCAAAAACACAGAGTGCAACTAAGCCAAGTAGGGTTCCAACCAATTTGAAACCATAAAGAAATCCAGTCGCATGGCTTAGTTCGGCGGCGGTAATAGTTTCACCGCGTCTTCCGTTTCCACCTTTAGATCCAACTCGTAGAAACACAATTGATGTAAAGAGGCCGGATAAAAGCGTTACGGTTAACAAGGTCGAGAGCAAAAGAGTAGGTCGACGCAACTTACGAAGTTCGGCAATAACAACGTTAATCATTTATCGTCACCAGTCATTTCAAAGAAGGTCTCTTCCAGACTTGGCAAAAGCGGTGAAATACTCGAGAGCGTTATTCCAGATTCGAAAGCCAAGCGATTCAAATTTGGCGCCCAATCAATAGGAGCATCAATTTCTATTTGGTTGCCATTTATTTTAACTTTATGACCAACACCTTCAACAAGCGCTTTTAATTTACTCAGGTCGATTTCATACTCAGGCTTTGCCAAAATTAGTGGCCGTTGCGCGGTTAATAAATCCTGGGTGAGTCCGCTGAAAATTACCTTGCCTTCGCGCAACATAACTAACGATTCGCAAATCATTTCGAGTTCGCTAAGTAAGTGGGATGAAACAAAAACCGTCGTTCCACTTCTAGCTAGATCTCTGATTAACTCGCGGACTTCATGTATTCCAGATGGGTCTAATCCATTTGTTGGTTCATCCAAAATTAAGAGTTCGGGGTTTGGCAGAAGTGCTGCTGCAATTCCGAGCCGTTGCTTCATTCCAAGTGAGTACGTTTTAAATTTAGAGTTTCCACGATCGCCCAATCCAACTTTGGCTAGCAACTCGGCAACGCGCGATTGTGGAAAGCCACCGAGGTTTGCCAAAACTTTTAGATTTTCTGCGCCAGAAAGCGCGGGGTAGAAAGCCGGTCCTTCAATCATTGCCCCAACGCGTGGCAAATATTTTTCTGGTTCGGAAATACTTTCGCCGAGAACTTTTGCACTTCCACTTGTCGGAGTAATTAAGCCAAGAAGCATCCGGATTGTGGTTGTCTTGCCAGATCCATTTGGACCAACAAATCCACAGATCGTTCCGGCAGGAACCGTAAAGGTTGCGTTGGATAAGGCGGCTCGGTCCCCATATATCTTGGTTAGGCCAGATACCTCGATGGCCATATTGGCTCTTTTGACTAATGGCTGACCCGAATTATTCACACTGCAACCATAACTACTAAACTCCACCTATGTCGCACCAACAACGCCCATGGGGATACTCAAACGAGAGTTGTGAAGTAACTCCAGACTGGGAGTTACATGAGGAAACACTCGCAGTAAGAGCAGGGCTTGCGCGCTCCGGTTTCGGTGAAACAGGCGAAGCAATGTACTTAACAAGTGGTTACACCTACACGAGTGCCGACCAAGCAAATCAATCTTTTGCTGAAGAAGTAGATCACTTTGTCTACAGCCGCTTTGCAAATCCAACAGTTGCCATGTTTGAACAACGGTTAGCTGCAATTGAGGGCGCAGAATTATGTGTTGCCACGGGTTCTGGAATGTCTGCGATGTTTGCCTCGGTAGCTTGCATGGTGCAGAGCGGTGATCACATTGTTGCCGCGGCTTCGATGT
>DAIOGD010000191.1:0-1630 GCA_036745395.1 Candidatus Nanopelagicaceae bacterium
AAGATTCGGTGGAACTTAGCCCACCATGTAGAAGTAGTACTGGGTCTTTACGTCCACGCCAATGAAATGAAAAAACTTGGTGTCCCCGAAGATTCAGGTACCCCTTTTTCATTACATCGAGTCCATGATGTGGCGATTACCGCGATCAAAGGTTACGTAGTTCCAACACCAATCAGCGATAGTGCCGATCCGGTTGCGACCACCCATTAAGTAGAAGAGGTGGAGGAACAACCAAGTAAACCAAGCTGGGAAACCAGAGAATTTAATTTTCTTAACTTGAACGACGGCTTTGTGGCGACCAATTGTTGCCATCGCACCCTTATCCATGTACTTAAATTCTTTTAACTTTTCACCCTTAACTTTGCGGCGAATTTGATCGGCAACGAAGCGACCTTGTTGCATTGCAACCGGTGCAACCATCGGCAGGAAGCGACCGTTAGCTCCTTTTGCGCCAGTTACATCGCCAACGCCCCAGATATTTGGATAGTTAACAACTTCAAGTGTTTGGTCTGACTTTAGACGACCAGCATCAAGTGGAAGTGAGAGCGCAGACATTGCTGGATTGCCTTTAACTCCAGCGGCCCAGATAGTTACTTCTGACTTTAATTGTTCGCCAGATTTCAAATCAATATTGCGCCATTCAACTTCTTTAACAGCGGTGTTAACCAAAACTTTAACGCCCATTCCTTCAAGAACGCGCTTGGTCTTTTCGGAAATATCTTCATCAAACATTGGAAGCAAACGATGACCGGCTTCAACAAGTGAAATATTTATGTGGCGAGCCTCGTGGCGTTGGTCATTCGTTAGTGGGCCACGAACTAATTCTGCAAGTGCACCAGCCATCTCAACACCGGTAGGGCCACCGCCAACAACGGTGATATTAAATTCGGTGTCATCTTCAAAGCGGCAAAGATCTTCAAAACGACGCATTACTTCGGCGCGAATTGCCAGCGCTTCGTGAATTGTCTTCATGCCAAGTGCGAATTCCTCAACACCGGGAGTTCCAAAATCTGCAGTTACCGAACCAAGTGCGACAACTAAGTGATCAAATGGAAGAACTTCAGAGCTATCAAGCTTTACCGTCTTGTTCTTATGATCAACAGAGATTGGCGATCCCATCCGAAACTTACCGTTGACCTTACGTAGGGCCCCGCGGATTGGATAAGCGACGTGGTCGGCCGCCAAGCCCGCGGTTGAAACCTGGTAAAGCAGAGGAAGGAAGGTTTGGTAATTGTGACGATCGACGACGGTGATATCGAAATTTTTAGCGTCTTTTCCGGTTCCAAGCGCCTTCGCTGCGGCAAGGCCGCCGAAACCTCCTCCGAGGATAACTACGCGCGTCTTGGCCATTATTTAAGTCTAGTGTTAATCCTATGAGCCTCGCCAATTCAAGGAATCCAGGTCGCAGGATTCTGGTCACAGGTGCATCTGGATATGTCGGAGGCCGACTTGTTCGCCAGTTGTTAACCGATGGTTTTAAGGTTCGGGTTTTCGTTCGCGATGCCAAAAAAATCTCCGGCCAACCTTGGTTTGACCAGGTCGAATTGGCTACAGGAAATGCAAATGATTATTCCCAGACTTTGGCTTCACTCGAGGGAGTACATACCGCTTTCTATTTATTGCACTCGAT
>DAIOGD010000192.1:0-1612 GCA_036745395.1 Candidatus Nanopelagicaceae bacterium
TGTCGTTGGATAAAGCGGGAGTTGCTTCCTACGTTTTTACGATTGATGGAACCGCTACATTTGATTTCACAAATGAATGGTTGCCGAACCCAGAAGAAATTAATCCGGCGGTATTACAGATTGGTACCTTGGCAACGATTGTTCAACCGGGTGCTGATGTTTTGATTGAATGGGCGAAGAAGGTATCGAAAGTTGCGCCGGTAGTTTTTGATCCAAATATCCGGTCATCTGTTTTGCCTGATCGCCCAAAGTATCAAGAGATGATCGCTAAATGGGCGGCTATTTCTGCGGTAATCAAGGTCTCTGAGGATGATTTATCTTGGTTATATCCAGAGCAAGATCAGATCACAATTGCTGAAAAATGGATTGCCGGTGGAACTGATTTAGTGATTATCACGAAGGGAAGTTACGGAATTATTGGAGTTACAAAAGACGATGTTGTTTCAGTGCCTGGTGTGAAAGTTGAAGTCGTGGACACTGTGGGTGCTGGAGACACCGTCGGCGCGATTGTTGTTGAAGCAATCGTGGAAAGAGGATTGGCAGTAATTACGGGCGAAGTACTTCGTGAAGTATTGGTGCGTGCGACAAAAGCTGCGGCAATTACATGTTCAAGAGCTGGTGCGAATCCGCCAACAAAAGCTGAGATAGGTGCTTAGTGCAACATATTGATGGGTCTGAGATATCGGTTGCGATTGATCTAGATCAAGGTGCACGTATTGCATCTTTGCAATGGCGTGATTTGCAGTTTGTAGTTCCTTTTCGCGGGACGCCTTTGTCTTGGGGTTGGTACGCCATGGGGCCTTGGGCTGGGCGTATCAGAGATGGAATTTTGGTAGATCAAAGCGGTGAAGAGTTTGAATTACCCACGATGTGGACACCGCCTCATGCAATCCACGGATTTGGTTTTACATCATCTTGGGAAGAGACGGGAAGTGGGCGGGCGCAATTAGAACTTCCAGAACCGTATAACGGTGCGGTTTTGTCACAGACCGTAGAAGTTTTGGATGATGCTGTTCGATGGATTTTGGAATACGAAGCAAATGGTTGCACCTTGCCTGCTTGGCTTGGTTTTCACCCATGGTTTCCAAGAGAGTTATCTAGAGGGAGTGAAGCAGAATTACATTTCTCAGCAAGCAAAATGTTAGAACGTGACGATGAGGGAATGCCTTCCGGAAAGTTTGTTTCACCAAAGCCTGAGCCTTGGGATGATGCATTTACCGAACTTAAGGGAATGCCTTCGATCGTTTGGGAGGGCGCTGCCCGCTTAGATATTGAATCTGATGTTCCATGGTGGGTGGTTTATACCGAAGATACTGATGGAATCTGTGTTGAACCTCAGACTGCCCCGCCTGATGCAGCAAACTTAGGGATAGTTGGAGATCACTACATAGAAGCGTTGTTTACATTTAGCGAGGATTAGAAATTGCATCAAATAGATAGAGACCACCTAAAGAAGTTAAATGCGATTGAAGAAGAGAGATTCTTAAAACTTCATCCAAAGTCTGGTGAATTGTTTAAAAAGGCCAAGGATGTAATGCCAGGTGGTGTTCCGATGTCATGGATGGCGAAATGGCCAGGGGCTTATCCAATATTTGTTGACACGGCGCAAGGA
>DAIOGD010000193.1:0-1601 GCA_036745395.1 Candidatus Nanopelagicaceae bacterium
AAGTAAGAACCCATAACGCCACCTGAGTTAGCCAAAATGTCGGGAACGATTACGACTCCGGCTTCTCGAAGAATGCGATCGGCAGCGCTAGTTATTGGTTGATTCGCACCTTCGATAATGAAATCTGTCTTTATGCGGTCGGCATTGCTTTCGTTAATTACCCCACCAAGAGCTGCAGGAATCAAAACATCGCATTCGATTTCTAGAACTTCCGATGATCCAACGCGCTCTGAGACTTCTGCATTGGCCAATGTAGGGTGAGTTTGCAGCGATTTGATATCCAATCCCTTTTTATCAACGACTCCGCCGGTGACATCGGAAATAGCAATAACTTTCATCCCTAACTCTTCACATCCCAACGCCGCAAACTTTCCAACATTTCCAAAGCCTTGGATTACAACCGTTGCGCCCTTTGGCTTCTTGCCATTTTCGGTCAAGGTTGCAGCAGCAATGCGTGCTACGCCACGTCCAGTTGCTTCCTCGCGACCTGGTGCGCCAAATAGTTCGACTGGCTTACCTGTAACGCATGCAGGTTGAAATCCTTCGAGGCGGTGAAACTCATCCATTAACCATGCCATTGTCTTTGCATCAGTACCCATATCTGGTGCCGGGATATCGCGGTGATGGCCAAGAACGTGAACCAATGATCTAGTCCAGCGCCGAATTATTTCTTCTTTCTCGATTACAGAAAGTTTTGTTGCATCTACTGCAACTCCGCCCTTCGCACCACCAAAAGGAACGTCAATTAACGAAGTCTTCCACGTCATCAAACTCGCCAATGCACGTACCTCATTTAAATCGACATCTTGGTGAAATCTAATTCCACCCTTTCTCGGCCCGCGTGCACTTGAGTGCTGCACTCGGTATCCGGTTAAAACTTCAACATCATCTTGGCGACGTAAAGGTATAGAAATTACAACTTCGCGTTCACAGCTCGTAAGAACATCTAACAACCCGGGCTTCAAATTAAGGAATTCCCCAGCCTTTTTTACCTTCTCATTAACTTCTTCGAATGGGTTATGAGCGTGCGTAGATGCCTTAGTCATGTCCCCAAAATATGGGGTTTCAGGTAACCGAGTAAGGCTCTTTCTGCTATTTTTAGGTGAACAACTAGTGAGCAACAATTTAACGGCCTCACTAGAAGTCCAAGTGGGTCTTAACAGGTCTCAAAAGGAGAGTAAATGGAAAGTTCGAATCCAGTATTTAAAAAGGGTTATGCCGCAATGGGTAATCCAGGTTCAATCGCTAACCGCCCTGAACCAACTACTGAGGAGTTGAACGAGCTTTACAACGCGCCTGCTGCTTCATCAATTCGCACAGGACGTATGACCATTGATGATGTCGTAACTCGCACATCAATTCTTTTTGTAACACTTGTTGTCGCTGGTGCATTTGCCTGGCGTTCAAACTTGAACATGGGTGTTGCCTTCGGGGCAATGATCGGTGCCATGGTCCTTGGAATGGTTCTAACTTTTAGCCAGAAGGTTCGCCCTGGCTTTGCGATTGCATACGCCGCACTTGAAGGACTTGCACTCGGAACAATCAGCAGCGTTTACGAAGCACGCTATCCAGGAATTGTTTCCCAAGCTGTAATCGGAACA
>DAIOGD010000194.1:0-1545 GCA_036745395.1 Candidatus Nanopelagicaceae bacterium
TTGACTGGGCTACTGTTGCTTCACTTGCAGATGGGACTGGTGTAGTTCGTTCGAGTGAATCCCGGGCCGCACTAAGCCAATTGCGTCCCGCTGATCTCGCTGACTTGATTGAAGATCTCTCTGGTCGCGAACAAGGTGCACTCGTTGAATTGCTCGATCCAGATCTTGCCGCCGACGCACTTGAAGAAATGGAAGATGAAGAACTTCAAGGTTTACTTCGCGGTTTGCCTTCAGAGCGGGCAGCTGAATTGATCGCACGTATGGAGCCAGATGAGTCGGCGGAAATTTTGCGTGATCTAACTGAAGATCACCGTGAAAGTATTTTGGAAGAGATGGATAACAAAGTTTCCAACACTCTTCGCAAGTTGGTTTCATTCGATGAAACTCTAGCCGGTGGAATTATGACAACCCACCTATTAATAACTCACGAAGCCGACACTGTTGGCTCTGCACTCAAACTTTTGGTTGAAAACCGCGATCGGGATATTTCTGATGGTGTCGTAGTGGTGGATGCGAAAGGTAAGTTGATTGACCACATTCAAATCGTTGAACTCGTAGCGGCAAAGTCCACAACTCCATTATCAGAATTAATTGGGCCGCCATATCCAACTGCGATTCGCGAAGATACTCGCCTTGATAAAGTTATTGAAGAATTTAACAACAACCGCGGTTCATCGATTGTTGTTGTAGATGAAAAGAATAAGCCGGTCGGGCGAATTCTGGCCGATGACTTGGTTGACGCGCTTTCATCTGATGGCGAAAATTCAGGAAGCGGTGCTTTCTAATGGAGCAAGCCAAAGAAAAGAAGAAAGTCGCGCCGGTATCGCCTAAGAAGATTCGCCTGGCTGCGCTCCTAGCTGTAATGGGGCCTGGCGTCATTGCCGGTCTTTCAGATGATGATCCAGCTGGAATCACAACCTATTCAGTACTTGGTGCTAAGTACGGCTACCAACTTCTGTGGACATTGGTTGCTTCAACTATCGCGCTTATCGTTTTCCAAGATTTAGGTGCGCGAATCGGTGTTGTAACGCGCCAAGGAATGATCGGCCTAGTTCGTCAAAAATATGGTGCGAGATCCGGAACTTTAAGTGCGACTGCTTTAATTGTCGCAAATATTGGAACGATGACTGCTGAGTTTGCGGGAATTGCTGCAGCCGGTCAATTATTTGGGTTCAGTAAATATGTGACCGTTCCGATCGCAGGATTGCTCGTATCATTCCTAGTACTTCGCGGATCTTTCGCCAGAGTTGAGAAAGTTTTCTTTTTAGTCTCAGGTGTATTTCTTGCCTACATAATTGCCGGTTTTCTATCCCACCCGGATTGGGGCCAGGCATTTAAAGGTGTAGTAACTCCAACAATGCCGTTTACCCATGATGCTGTTTATATTGCGACAGCAACGCTTGGAACCACGCTGGCACCTTGGGGCTTAGCTTTCATTCAATCTTACGCAGTAGATAAACGGCTTACTCGCGATGATTTAAAACTTCTTCGCGTAGATGTTTGGACCGGCTCATTACTAACTGGAATTATCGGATTCTTTGTAAT